>NZFK01000022.1 GCA_002690645.1 Rickettsiales bacterium | reverse complement strand
TTTAAACCTTAAATCCAGTCTAGAAAGTAAGATAATAACGACAATAAAATGTACTCCCTCACAACTTAAAATAATAAATAGTCTAAACATAAAAACAAAAATTACAAAAAAACTATTTATAATAGGCGGTGAAAAATTAGAAAGTAAAGAAATAAAAAATACAATTTCTTTATATGGTAAACATCACCATTTTATAAATGAATATGGGCCAGCTGAAACAACTATTGGTTCAACAGCACATCTAATAAAACAAGACGATTTAACTAACTCAACCATACCTATAGGCAAGCCCATTTCAAATACAAATATATTAATACTTAATAAAAATAATATTCCTTTATCAGAAGGAGTTATTGGAGAAATTGCAATCAGCGGTAATGGAGTAAGTTTAGGTTATCTAAATTATGAAGAAACTACGTTTACAACTATTCCAATAAACAATAAACCCATCCACTTTTATAAAACTGGAGATTATGGATTTATTAATGAAAATAATAATTTAGAATATATTGAAAGGTTAGATACACAAGTTAAATTAAACGGATTTAGAATTGAACTAACTGAAATAGAAATAATAATAAAACAATTAACTATTATAAAAGATTGTGTTGCGGTGATAGCTACAAATGACAATAGAAAAGAGCTTATTATTTTTTATCAAATTAATCCAGATCAAAGTAACAATAAAGAGTTTAAAAAAATAATTATCGATCACATTAAACAATTCCTACCCAATCATTTACTACCAAATAATTATGTTCAAATTAACAGCCTACCCTTAACAGAAAATGGAAAAATAAATAAAAAAGCATTATTAAAACTTAAATTAGACCAAAGCGATAAAGATAATATTAAAAACGAACTAACAAACACTGAAAAATCAATTCTTAAAATATGGCAAAGCTTTTTAAATAAAAATAACATTAATATCACTGAGGATTTTTTTGAATTAGGCGGAAACTCCTTAACATTAATATTGATACAAAATAAAATATTTGATGACTTAAATATTAAGCTCTCTTATAGTTCACTACTAGAAAATAGAACAATTAAACGTATGGCAACCTTCATAGAACATAATAAAAATAAAAAACCTGAACTTGCCCCTCCAATAAACCTACTAAAAGAAAAAGAATTTGATATAGATATTGAGAGTATTAAACTATTACCTAAATATGATAAAAAAGTAAATCATATTCTAATTACTGGTGCGACAGGGTTTGTAGGAATCTATGTATTAAAAGAACTTTTATCTAAAACAAACGCAACCATGTACGTTATTTCAAGAGAAAAGTCGAAAAAAGAAGCCTTAAACAAACTTAAATATTATTTTAAGAAATATAGCTTAGACCAAAATATAAATTACAATAAGATCATTCCCGTTCTTGGAAATCTAAATGCTAAAAATATAGGTATCAACGAATTAGTTTATTCTGAACTTCTTGAATCAATTGATATAATATTTCATTGCGCTGCACATATGGATCATTTTGCAAACTATGAACAACTAAAAGATAGTAATGTAGGAAGTATAAAAGAATTAATTAACTTTGCTACTAAAAAGAAATTAAAAAAAATATGCTATATCTCTACCGCTTCAATTTTCAAAAGTAAAAACAACAAAGCTTACAATGAAAATGAAGATATAACAAAACATTCACATACTATAAATGAAGGTTACTCTGGATCAAAATGGATTGCAGAAAATATTTTACTCGACACACTTAAACATGACTTACCATTTAAAATTATCCGTTTAGGTTTAATTACTGGCGATAATAAAACAGGAACAATGCCAGAAAATCAATGGTTCCCTAAATTAATTGAAACATGCATCAATATACAAACATATTCTAACGAACTTAAAGTAACAATTGCACCTGTAGATTTTGTAGCTTCTGCAATCGTAAAAATTGGAATTACTGACAAATTAAAAGAAAATATTTTTCATTTATCTAATAATGAATTAACAAAATTAAGTTTAATCTTCGAGCATACCAAAATCAAAAATAATGTTATTCCAATCGATAAATGGCTAAAAATATGTAAAGAAAACAATAATCAAATCAGTCCAGTAAACCCATTTATAAATGAACTATTTTTTGATAAAAATACAAATATTGAAAAAACAATATCTAAAGTAAACTCTGAAATGACGCTATTGGATTCAACAAAAACCCTTTCTATACTTGAAAATAAATTTAAATTAAAGTTCCCAAATCTAACATTATATTACGAAAAATATTCAAAAGTTTTTCAAAAAAATATCAAATTAAAAACATCTTTATAAAATTAAGTCAATCTTAACATTCTATAATTTTAGCGTATATAATAATCACATATGTTTATTTTATATTTTCTAATTTCATGCATTTCAATATCGTTTTCACTTATTTTACTTATAAACATAAGAAAAAATAGATCGTACTTTTTTTTCTTTTTAACCGCAGTATCATTATCATTTTGGATCATTTCACATTATTTGCCATTTCTTGTAAAAAACGAATTATTTTGGTCACGCTTTCAACTTATATGTTCAAGTATATACCCTGTTACGACATTACTATTTATTCTTGAATATCCCAAAAAAATTCTAAACTTAAACACAAATAAAATAATCTATTTTTTTGTTCCATCATTAATTTCAATTTATTTAGCCACAACTAAACTCTACATAATCGACGTTGTAGATAATAAAACATTAGTTCCAGGGCCTTTATATAATATATTTTTAAGTGTATTTTTAATTTACTTTGCAGTTATCATTGGAATTGCAATTTATGGTAGCATTACATTTGATAAAAAAGTAAAACTCAAATTAGATTTTTTTTATTTGCCTTATCAATTTCTTTAACATTTGCATCAATAACAAATTTATTTTTACCTTCAATTGGAGTTTTAACCTATATTGATTTAGGACCAATCTGTGCAACATTCTTTATTATAATAAATATATATATTCTATTAAAATATGATTTTTTAAATATAAAATTTTTGGTTAGTAATTTTGTAGCAAATGCATTAACACTAATATTATTTTCAACAGCATATATAGCAATTAACTGGGGAATTCTAACCTTGTTACAATCGACTTCACTAATTCTTACATTTAGTATTAGTCTATTGTTTTTAATTATATCTTTACCAAACTATAAAAACATTAAAATTTTACTACAGTCAAATACTGAAAAATATTTTTTAAAAGGTATTTATGATTACAATAATATTTTAAAACAATTCGCCCAGTACTCTGCAAAAAGTAAAACAACAAATGAACTGGTTGAATATATCTATAAACTATTTATAGAAGAAATTGAAATACTCCCAGTTAATATATTTATACCTGAATGGTTTGATAAATTTAAAGATATCAGNAAAAACCTCGTTTTTACAAAACCAAAAAAATTAGAATCTATTAATCAAGAAATNAATTTCTCAGAAANCGAAACAAAAAAAATTGAAAAAAGNAGAAAAAGATTTATGTCAAAAANTGAACTAGAAAAAATGGGTATNAAATCAAAACCNAATTTAAAATATATCATTAATTGTTTTGACCAAGATCAAAATTTAATTGGGCTTATNACCCTTGGTGAAAAAATGACAAGTGATAAATATANTAAAAAAGATATCGATTTATTTATAACACTATCTGAACAAATTTCAATTGCACTATTACGAATTAAAGAACTNCGCTTATCNACACAAATTGAAATNGCACAAAAATTACAACTAGAAATCTTACCTCAAATAAACCAAATCCCTAATTGCGATACTGCGGCTTACATAAAGTCTTCNGATGAAGTAGGAGGNGATTTTTATGATATCCATAAAAGAGGAAACGAACANTGGATAATATTAGGCGATGTAGCTGGNCATGGTATTGGNTCTGGTATGATAATGCTCATGATTCAATCCATTTTTTCAACCATTATCCACTCTTCAAANTTATCTGACCCCGCAGAAATNAATAAAATTGCAAATAAAATTTTATGTAAACATTTTGAACGATTAACAGANCCAAGACCGATATCACTCGTTACATTATATACAAANGATGGAAAAAACTTTCTTGTTCACGGAAATCATGAAAATGTATATATATNTAATAAAAANGAANACNNCGTTAANCATATCCCNATTTTNGACATTCCANTAGGNATAGGACTAACAGCNGAGCTTGATGACAGTTGCTTCACATCTAAATCNCTAAAAATTGATTCAGAAGATGTTCTTTTACTAACAACAGATGGATTAACCGAAGCATATAAAAATGGGAACATAAANAATGAACAATATAATGANGATAGAGTNATACATCTATTAAAAGAAAATGCTCATCAAAAAACAGAAGANCTAAAAGAAAAAATAATTAAATCACTAAACAAATTTACAAATAAAATATATCAAGACGACGTCACNTTTATCATTATNAAANCNCAAAAATCAAATGAATTTACAACTCTAAAAGCTTAATGTAAAATAGGANNGATTTCATGACTACAAAAGTAAAATTTANCACAAAAAGATCTCTACTAAAATTTTCTTTTTTACCAATTAACATGNTAACNAATTGGGAAAGAGCAAGTCTTACAGCTAACTTTTTTTCAGATTTTTTAACAACNACACACGAAAGATTTGAAAAAGATGAAAGTTATAAAAANGTTATTTCAACCATGGTNAATGAAATTATCGAATANTCAGTTAAACATTCNACNTTNAAAAANTGTAAAAANGATTTAAANNTATCAATTGATCATAAAATGTTNTANATCGANATTAACTGTAANATTTTAAAAACACATTTCTATCTATTAAAAATNTTACTAANAGACTTAAANAAAAATAAAAATAAAAACTTTCTNGAAGANTATAATTTTTATGGNGAGTTTTCAAATTTNATTTTTTGCTTACATTCACTTATCAATGAATATAATGCATCAATTAAAATTCAATCNAAAAAATCATCTTTAGATCCAATAAANTCTGTAAGTTTACAATTAAAATTTTTATTAAATGAGGAGGAGTTACATGATAATTAAAACNGAGGAATATAAAATAAATTGCAGTAATCCAAATAAAGTNGAAATCATNGGNAGTATGAGGTTACCGTCACCTTTATCNTANGAAAATTTATTTGAGCCCATAAAAGAACAAATTGAATTATCTACAGAAAAATATCAAATNAACCTTGTTAAATTAGATTATCTTAATAGTTCAGGGTTAACTGCACTAGCAAGAATTCTTATCTTATCAAGATCATTAAAAAAACCAATTAAGGTTGTAGCTAATAACAACATTCCCTGGCAAAAAAAGAGTTTAAGCTCTTTAGAAAAACTATGGGATCAAATTGAAATAGAATTTGAGTAAAATGTTATTTTTATACGGAACATATTCAAATCACGAAATCCCTGAAGACAATATTGAATTAAATATTGAATTTTCTGTACCAATGACCTATTTAGATAATTGGAAAAAATGCAGTATTGTAGCAAATTTTTTTGGAATGTACCAAGGAGTAAGCTACAAAAAAAATACTGAAAAAGCCATTTCAATTTTATCTACAATTACAAATGAGCTTATAGAAAATGCAGTTAAATTCACATCAAATGATAAAAGTGATGTAAAAGTTAAGCTAGAAAAAACAAATAATATTATATCTATTGAAACNTGTAATATTGGAAATAAAAANAACATGGANAATTTAATCATGTTTACGGAAAAACTAGAAAGTGATAATCCTGAATTAATTTTTTTAAATAATTTAGAAAATAATTTAAATAGTAACAATAAATCTGAACTAGGTCTTATTTCAATATTTAAAGACTACAGCAATAAAATTGGATTTAAAATAAGAAAAGTTCAAGANCAAGATTCATACGAAATTTATACAAANATTCAAATAGAAGATAAACAACTTATCTTAAANTAAAATGGATACAAAGTTATCTCCAAATCAAAAAAAAGTTTTTGATTTTCTTTGTGAGTTTATAAATAAATTTGGATTTCCNCCTTCATATAAAGATATCGCAGAGCAATTTAAATTTTCTTCAGTNGGNACAGTNAGAACATATTTAGANTATTTAGAAAAAAAAGGCTATATTGAACGCCATGGNAAAGCCAGAGGAATTAAAATAAAAGTCAATGTTAATAATAGTATTCCAATTCTCGGAGATATATCCGCAGGTAATCCAATTGATACATATGAAAACNTACTTGGTTTAACAAATGACATAAAATGTATAAAATTCAAAAATAATCGTTTTGGATTAAATGTCAAAGGNAACAGTATGATAAATGCTGGTATTTTAGATAAAGATATTGCCATTATTGAAAAGACAGAGCACTATAAAACAGGTGAAATTGTTGCGATATTAATTGAAAACCAAGCAACCCTTAAAAAAATTGAATTTAAACAAAACAAAATAATTTGTATTCCTGAAAACAACAATTATTCNAANATTGAACTTTCCAAAAAAGATCAAAGTTTAATTTTNGGTAAGTTAGTAGGAATAATNCGAAATTATATCTAACTATATTTTGAAGAATATCTTTGGATTTCGTCTTTAATAACTTTATACAGTTTGAATGATCTATTTGAATGCANNAACGTATTAATATTTGTATTTAATTNTANNGGATATAAAACATATCTTTTTAAATCTACTAAAATNTTAGTTAANGANTTNANATATTNATCAAGGCTAATAACTGAATCATTAAANTTTAATTTTAACTTTTTATAATCTAAATCAAATTTCGAATNGTTAATCATTTTATACCTCANTTTAATACATTTACCTAATTATCGTAATAAGATATAAAAATATTTCANATCATTCAAATCTGGTCTAACAAATTAATTGTTTTAAGCGCAGTTTGAGCAGCTTCATAACCCTTATTATTATCATCATCGGATGCNCGTTTAAGAGCTTGATCATAGTTTAATGTAGTTAAAACACCAAATATAACAGGNATTTTAGCTGTNAAACTAACTGTNGATATACCTTGCGTAACNGATTGACATACATACTCAAAATGAGGNGTATCNCCTTTTATAACAGANCCAAGACAAATAATCACATCTACAATCTTTTTATCAGCTAAACGTTGAGCAANTATAGGTATTTCAACACACCCATCAACAGTATANANAGCNATATTTTCTTTTTTAACGTTAGANGCNNNAAGCCCTTTTAACGTACCTTCTAACAANCCATTNGAAATATCTCCATTAAATGTAGCTATGACAATACCNACACGATGATTTCTAGACTCTANTCCGCCAACATTCATATCTTTTAAAAACGTGAATGGTTTATGTTTCATTTTTATCCTCTAACATATGTCCTAATTTTTTCTTTTTAGTNCCTAAATANTTNTTATTATGCTTTTGNGATTCTATTTTAATAGGAACCCGCTTAACTACTGATAAACCATACCCTTCTAAACCAACAATTTTTCGTGGATTATTAGTCATTAACTGAATATCTTTTATGCCAAGNTCACACAATATTTGTGCACCTACTCCATAATCTCTTAAATCATCTTTAAACCCAAGTTCTTCGTTAGCCTGAACNGTATCCAAACCATTTTCTTGTAATTTATAAGCCTTTAGTTTGTTAGCAATACCAATACCTCTTCCTTCTTGACTCATATATAAAACAACACCNGATCCATTTTGAGCTATCATTTGCATCGCAGTTCCTAANTGNGGTCCACAATCNCAACGTAATGAACCAAAAACATCTCCAGTAATACACTCAGAATGGACTCTAACCAAAGAAGGNCCNTTTGTNAAATCTCCCAAAGTTAAAGCAAAATGAAATTTATCATTTAAGATATCTTTATAGCAATGTAACTCAAAATCTGCAAAGTCTGTGGGTAAATTAACATCTTCAACTTTTTCGATAAAAGACTCATTTTGAATTCTATATTTTATCAAATCTTGTATAGTAATAATATTTAAGTGATGTTTTTTAGCAAATTTAAAAAGATCAGGAACACGTGCCATGTCACCATCTTCTTTTATAATCTCACAAATAACACCAGCTGGAGCAACACCTGCTAATCGAGCTAAATCAACGGCTGCTTCTGTATGCCCTGCCCTTTTAAGCACTCCCATTTTCCGAGCTTTTAAAGGAAATAAATGTCCAGGAGAAACAATATCNTTTTTNGTTGAATNAGNATTNAAAAAAACTTGNATACTTTTTGCACGATCAAATGANGAAATTCCNGTNGAAANNCCATGTTTAGATGATGCATCAAAAGANACCGANAAAGCAGTTTCATGTGATTCAGTATTTTCTTGAACCATATCTTCAAGNTTAAATCTATTNAAAACGTCTTCTGTTACAGGAACACAAACCANACCTCTTCCAAACTTAATCATAAAATTAATGGCATCAGGAGTNACAAAATGAGCAGCCATAACTAAATCTCCCTCATTTTCACGATCCTCATCGTCTACGACAATAACCATTTTTCCATTNGCAATATCTTCGATAGCTTNTTTAATTGACGAAAAATTACTTTTTGTCATTTATATCTCCATATTTTATATCCATATACTTTTGAATATATTTACTTAACACATCAAATTCAATATTCACATTATCTCCANTTTTACGAAACTGTAAAACAGTATGNTCAAATGTATGAGGAATTATATGACAAGAGCAGTANCCATGTCCAACATCTACAACAGTCAAACTAATACCATCNATACAAATAGACCCTTTTTCAACAACAGANGAATCAAAAGTGTGATCAAANCTTACTACTAAAATACCCCACGGATCTGCTTTTTCGATGGATTTAACCCNCCCTCTTGTATCTACATGACCTTGAACAAAATGACCTCCCATTTTAGTCGCTAAAGTCGCACTAGGTTCCATATTAACAANGTCATCAACNCTTAAATCACCCATACTTGTTTTNTTTAANGTTTCTTCAAGATATTGAACATCAAAGTAAGATTTATCAAAACTAACNACGGTCGAACAAACACCATTAATAGAAATACTATCGCCTAGTTCTAAATCATCAAAGGGGTTTTCGAAACGAATTTCTAATCCATTTTCTAAATCGGATATATGTTTTACTTTACTTAACTTTTTTATCAGTCCCGTGAACATTTTCTTTTACGTAATTCCCTAAAATTCCATTAATAAATTTGGGAGAATCATCTTCAGAAAACTCTTTAGATAATTCTACCGCTTCGTTTAATATGATTGTATAAGGTGTATCTGTTTTAATTAATTCATAAAAAGCTAACCTTAAAATACTTAAATCAACTAAACTTATTCTATCAATTGTCCAATCAATTGAATACTTTTCNATTAATTTATCTGTTTCATCTACTACNGTCCAAACATTAATAGCCAGTTCTCTACCCCACTTTATAGANCCAGGAGAAAANCCTGTTTGATTCACAAATTGATCAATAAATTCTTCAANATTTTGTTTTCTAACTTTAGTTTGATATAAAGCTTGAATTGCTAATTTCCGACCATTATGTCTTAAACCCATTAAAATCCTTCTATATTATTATCCACAAAATGAGTATCAAATTGCCCCTCAATAAACTGTGAATTTTTGATTAACTTTTGATGAAAAGGAATTGTATTTGTAACACCATCTATAACAAATTCCTCTAAAGCCCGATCTGCACGCTGTAATGTTTCCTGACGATCAGCACCCCAAACAATAAGTTTCGCCAACATGGAATCATAATGCGGAGTAACNTTAAATCCNGGATAAATAAAACTNTCTGTTCTNACACCTTTTCCACCNGGAGGTANAAACAAGCTAATAGGACCTGGCGATGGCATAAAATTATTNTTATAATCTTCTGCATTAATTCTAAACTCCATCGCATGTCCAGTAAATTTAATATCTCTTTGTTTATATAACAATTCAAAATTAGCAGCAACNCGGATTTGTTCTTTAACCAAATCAACACCTGTAATAACTTCTGTTACTGGNTGTTCAACTTGTATTCGAGTATTCATTTCCATAAAATAAAAATTACCAAGTTTATCGACCAANAACTCNACAGTTCCAGCNCCAATATACTTAATACCTTGNCATATCTTAACNGANACATCNCCCATTCTTTTCCTTAATTTTTCAGTAACTATAGGTGATGGNGTTTCTTCNACTANTTTNTGATGCCTTCTTTGTATAGAACANTCTCTTTCACCTAAATGAATAGCATTACCTTTTTTATCNGCTAAAACNTGAATTTCNACATGNCTAGGCTCTTCAATAAGCTTTTCAACATAAATATCACCATTACCAAAATTNGNNANNGCNTCGTTATAAGCTAANTTGTAGGCATCTACAAGNTTTTTTTCATGTTCAACAACACGCATCCCTTTTCCNCCNCCNCCAGCAGAAGCCTTTAACAACATAGGATAACCAACNTCTTCAGCAACTTTTAAAAGTTCTTTTTCNGANCGAATNACACCTTCAGANCCAGGAACNGTNGGTACACCTAGNCGTTTCATNGTCTTTTTNGCTTGGCTTTTATTNCCCATTGANNTNATATTTTCTGCACTTGCTCCAATAAAAGTAATTTTATTTGACTTACAAATCGTTGAAAACTCAGCATTCTCNGATAAAAAACCATAACCNGGATGTATNGCTTCAGCNCCTGTTACTTCTGCAGCTGAAATAATNGCTGGTATATGNAAATAACTNTCTTTTGGAGCNGCGGGNCCNATACAAATAGATTCATCAGCTANCTTAACATGNAGAGAATCNTTATCAACTTCAGAATAAACAGCAACTGANCTTATTCCCATTTCTTTACAAGCTCTAATAACTCTAACNGCNATCTCNCCACGNTTAGCNATTAATATTTTTTTAAANAACTTCGGCTTCATANATTTCCTCCAGTAATAACATCCATTTATATGTTAANATATATTTTACCACATAGTAGTGAAGGGAAATCAATATGTTATTAAAAATTAGNGCCATTTTAGCTGGNCTTTGTGTGTTTTTAGGNGCTTTTGCAGCACATGTNATAGAAAACAAGCTATCAACGACATTAATAAGCACCTATAAAACAGCTACCCATTACATGCAATGGCATACTATTGCAATCATNCTAACAATACTTTGCCACAAAGCTAAATTAATATCCTCATCAAAACCAGCTTGGTATTTTTTAATTGGCATTATTTTATTTTCAGGCTCCTTATTACTCTACACCGCTTTACAATTTAAACCTCTTGTATACATAACACCAATTGGAGGTGTTTTTTTTATGTATGGATGGATCAATTTTGCACTGTCAGTTTCAAAACAAACCTCAAAAAAGAAAAAACGTTAACTTCAAGCATTATAGTTTTTAGATTAAAATAGAATTATGTTTAAATTAAACTCAGAATTCGAACCTGCTGGCGATCAACCACAAGCAATAAAAAAATTAACAGATGAAATCCATAACAAGAAAAAACATCAAATTTTACTTGGTGCAACGGGTTCAGGAAAAACATTTACAATGGCTAANGTAATTCAAAATGTAAATAAACCAACCTTAGTCATGGCACATAATAAAACGTTAGCCGCTCAACTATGTCATGAATTTCAAGAGTTTTTTCCAGATAATGCCGTTGAATATTTTATTTCTTACTATGATTACTACCAACCTGAAGCTTACATTCCTAGTCGAGATGCCTACATCGAAAAAGAAGCAGATATAAATGAAGAAATTGAACGCTTAAGACACAGTGCAACAAGATCTTTGCTTTTAAGAAAAGATGTCATAATCGTAGCATCTGTATCTTGTATATATGGCTTAGGTATACCTGAAGATTATGTTCGCGGTGTAATCGAACTTGAAGTCGGTAAAATATATAATAGAACAAAGTTATTGGTTAGTTTAGAGCAAGTCCAATATGAAAGAAACGATATCGACCTTAANCCAGGAAAATATAGAGTTAAAGGCGAAACAATAGATATCTTCCCNTCTTGGGAAGAAAACATATATCGGCTAGAATTTTTTGGTGATGANTTAGAAGCTATTCATATAATTCACCCAATCACTACAAAATTAGTTAGNAANGAGACACTTGTAAAACTATTTCCAGCAACTCACTATGTAGTAAATCAAGATAAAAAAGCAGCAATAAAAAANATTAGAGATGAGCTTAAAGAAAGACTAGAACAGTTAGAAAAAGAACATAAAATGATCGAAGCATATCGTTTAAAACAACGTACNAACTACGATTTAGAAATGATGGAAGAGATGGGCTATTGTAAAGGAATTGAAAATTATTCCCGTCATCTTTCATTTCGTAATCCAGGTGATCCTCCTGGTGTATTAATTGATTTTTTCCCAGATGATTTTTTGTTAATAATAGATGAATCACATGTCACTGTACCTCAAATAAGAGGAATGTATAATGGGGATCAAAGTAGAAAACAAGCTCTTGTTGATTATGGTTTTCGACTTCCGTCAGCTAAAGATAACCGCCCATTACAATTTCATGAATTTGAGTCAAAAATCAATCAATGTGTTTATGTCTCAGCAACACCTGGAGAATATGAATTATTAAAAACAAAAAAAGAAACTGAAGTCAGCACAAATGAACTCAAAAAAAANAAATGGGCAGCCTACGATTTAGCCGAACAAATTATCCGACCAACGGGTCTTATTGACCCTCAAATTGATATAAGACCCACCAAATATCAAATTGATGATATTTTAAANGAAGTTAAATTAAGAATTGAAAAAAAAGAACGTGTTCTTATTACAACTTTAACGAAACAAATGTCAGAAGATCTAACTGATTTTATAACCGAACAGTCTATTAAAGTTCAATATCTTCATTCTGATATCTCCGCACTTGAACGAGTTGATATACTACATGATTTAAGAAAAGGAAAATACGATGTGTTAGTCGGTGTAAATTTACTAAGAGAAGGACTCGATTTACCAGAAGTATCCTTGGTTATTATTTTAGATGCTGACAAGGAAGGTTTTCTACGAAATGAACGCTCTCTTATCCAAACAATGGGACGTGCCGCTCGCCATATAAATGGGACAGTTATTTTATATGCAGACAAAACTACAGCCTCAATGCAACAAGCAATAGATGAAACAAATCGTCGTCGTGATATTCAAAAAGAACACAACAAAGTAAACAACATAAAACCGTTTACAGTCACAAAAAAGATATCCGATATCAGAGATGAAACTCGAAAAGTTATAAATCAAGCTTCTAGAAAAACGAATTCAAAAAAACAAGACCTTAAACTAATTAAAGAATTAGAAAAAGAAATGAAACAAGCAGCAACCAATCTTGAATTTGAGTTAGCTGCAGTGTTAAGAGATCAAATAAACGAACTTAAAGATAAAACAAAATCAATTAAATAAACCACCATCGTATATAAAGCAATAACACAAGACCAATAATAATGAGTAAACGCCATTGACGTTTAAAAAAATATATTAATTTAGACTTTTTAGTTGGTTTCATTTTTAATATTCAAATTATCTGCATTAATAACAAAAGGTATAGATTCAGGACGCCTAACATCGTTGCTTTCAACTTCNGAATTAGTGTCTATGAAATTAACCTTTATATGATATTCNTAAAATGATTTAAAAGACTGTCGTTTCGAACGCTCAAAACCAGACTTTGCTTCTTTTGCAGCTATGTCACCATTAATACTTAATGAATTACTATCGGTAGAGTCATCTGAGAAATATTGATCAATTTTTCCTAGATTTTTAAAGTTTTTATTTGCACAATTTTTAATTAACTCAACCATCGGTTTTGGAGTAAGATTATCAATAAATCCTAATTTATAAATTTCTCTAATATTTAATGGTTTGTAATCATGTGTTTCATCTCTAACAAATTTCTCATCAATATTATTATTATTCTCTGATTTATTTTCTGATGCTTTTTCAGCCCCCACACTAGCCCCTATAAATGATAACGAATTAACAAGTTGACCTAACGAAAAATCTATTAGATTATGTTTATCTGTACAATTTATTACAACTTCTAGAGCTCCAATTTTTCGAAAGAATTCTTTTAATTTANCTATATTTTTACATACTAATTCATTTGAAAACTCATGTTCTTTAAAAATCGCACCCCCATAATTAACATAAGCGCCAGGAATAGATAATTCCTTAATTTGAATTTCAGCACCCAAAACCGCTCTTTGTGTAATTCTTGTTTTTGAATCATAAATTAGCGTTCTCGCAGTAAAATAATTTTTTCTTAATGTCGAGTTAAATCGATTTTTTATTTCTAAAGGCAATAATGAATCTTTATTTAAAACCTGAATATTTTCAAATTTTGTTCTATCTTTTTTTATAAAATAAAGCGGATTTTCACATTTTGAATCCTCCCGCTTATTAAAAAGAAAAATCCAATCCCCTTTACGCTCTAATCCTAAATCATTAAGATCGTTTTCATTTTGTAATTTAGAATCAAGCATATCAATTTGAAGCGTCTCTTCTTCTACATTTGGCTGATTTTCCTGATCATCCATTCGATTTTCTATTAACTTAGAATATTTAATTTGATTAAATTTAATAAGTACTTTTTCTTTTTCTTTAAGAACAAAATAAGGACCTTCTTGTTCTAATTTCAAAACTTTTCCATCTTCATTTGAGTCTTTATCCCAACCAAGATATGGACCTTGCAATTTTGTAGGAATATCTAACTTATTATAAAAGTCTTGTACTATTTTTTTTAAATTTTCTAATGATGTATTGATAACATTAACATCAGTATTTTTAGAGAGAATAAATCTTTTAACATCTCTATAAAGATTTAAAACATTAGTAATGACTACTTTTGAAAACCATACTTCAGATAATGTTAAATGTATTGAATTTTCAACTGGATTAGAATTATAAAGTTTTAATGCACACAAAATATTCGATTTTGTTTCAGTAATTGCTCTAGATAATATAAAATTCGGGTTATCAACAAATCGAAAGCAAGTTTTACTTTCCTTAATAAAAAATTGATATTTATTATATAAGTAAACTTCTAATTGAAAAAAAATTTCAAGGATTTTATTTTCATGTAGTCTTTCACTTAATTCAATATTCTCATTTGAAAGCTTTAGACCTTCTGCTAACAATTTATAGTTCACATTATTTCGTGACAATAATTTTTCTAATTTTTCTTCCAAATCATTTAATGGATTTAAAAAATGACTCACATTATGAGTTGTTACGTAATCAAAAAACTTTGAAATAAAAAAACTATTTTTTTTATCAATTGGAGGAGGCTTTGACTTCTTAATACAATTTGCGACGGCTTGAGTTCTATTTGTTATATTAATATCATTAAAAATTGACTCATTAAGTATTTTTTTTTGTTCTGTAAGGTGCATAAAAAAATTAAAACATAAACATTTAAATAAACAAAATAATAATTTATAAAAAAATTAATAAAATTAAAACAAAACAATAATAAAACTATAAATAAGCATGATTTATTTTAGAAAATTAGGTATCATTACTTCATGCAAACAAATAGTTTCTTAGAAAAATGTAAAGAAGAACTTAATGATCAACAATATGAAGCTGTATCCTTTGGAGAAGGCCCGTTACTTGTTATTGCGGGAGCAGGATCAGGTAAAACAAAAACATTAGTCCATCGAGTTGCAAAACTTATTCATGAAGGTATTCCTCCTGAGCAGATATTGTTATTAACATTTACAAGAAAAGCTTCAGAAGAAATGCTTAATCGAGCAATAACTATATTAGACGAACGTTGTTCAAATGTATCAGGAGGTACATTTCACGCATTTGCGCACGTAGCGCTTAGACGCTATGCTCCAAACATTGGTTTTGACAAGGAATTTACAATAATGGATCGTAGTGATTCTGAGGATTTAATCCAACGAATTCGAAAAGAAAAAAATCTTGCTGCTGGAGACAAACGTTTTCCAAAAAAAGGAACAATTGCATCTGTTATTGGAAAAGCTATAAATACGGCTAAATCAATCGAACATGTTTTAGGAACAGATTATCCACAATTCCTACCCTTTTCAGAAGAAATCAACAATATTGCAGTTCAATATGAAATTCAAAAAAGAGAAATGCATATGATGGATTACGACGATCTATTAGTTAAGCTATTAGAATTATTAACTCAAAACCCAGAAATCCAACAAAAATTTAAAGATTTTTATCAATATGTCCTCGTAGACGAATATCAAGATACAAATACAATTCAAGCAGATCTTATAAAAGCTTTAATTAATGATAAACAAAATATTATGGTTGTTGGGGACGATTCTCAAAGTATTTATTCATTTAGAGGGGCTCATTTTGAAAACATTATGCAATTCCCAACACTTTTCCCAAATGCTCACATCATTAAACTCGAACAAAACTATAGATCAACACAACCTATTTTAAACCTAACAAATGCTGTAATAGAACAAGCAAGAAACAAATTTACAAAACACTTATTTTCTACCAATAAAAGTGATGTAATGCCTCAATTAATAGAAACAGCTAATGATAATGAACAATCAGACTTTATATGCAAAAAAATTCTTGAGCTTAGAGAACAAGGTGTAGAGTTAGCAAATATTGCTGTCCTGATGCGTTCTGGATGGCATTCAAACGATTTGGAATTAGAATTAAAATCTCATAACATTCCATTTGTAAAAATGGGAGGATTCAAATTTATTGAAACGTCTCACATAAAAGACGTCGTCTGCTACTTTAGAATTTTATATAATCCAAGCGATATGATTAGTTGGTCACGATTATTATTAATGCTTGAAGGCTGTGGCCCGGGAGCTGCTAAAAAAATTACAGATCAAATAAAATCCTCACCATCAGACTTATCATATGTGTTATCAAAACATGCAAATAAAAAATATACTAAAGAACTTCATAAACTTATTCAATTTGCATCAGATAATAAACTTAAAAAAGCGGCTCCAACTGATATTTTAAATAAAATATTACTAATCTATAATGCTTTGTTCAAATTAAAATATGACGATTTTCAAAAAAGACAATCAGATTTAGACTCTTTTGAAGGAATTTGTGAACGTTTTAAAACATTAGAAACACTTTTAACTGAAATGAGTTTAGACCCCCCAACTGATAGCCAAGTTGATACATCCCCTGGAGACAATGAAGATGAAAAATTATGTTTATCCACAATTCATTCTGCAAAAGGTTTAGAGTGGCATACTGTATTTTTAATTTCAGCAGTAGATGGTTATTTACCCTCGTTTCAATCACTTGGCGACTTAGGCCAATTAGAAGAAGAAAGACGCCTTATGTATGTAGCCTTAACCAGAGCTGAAAAAAACCTCTTTATTATGAAACCTAATCTTGATTTATCTAAATCAAACTACTATCGCTTTTCAGGGATGCAATTTTCAAAATTAAGCCGCTTTTTAGATGAAAATAACATTATTGAAACATATGCTGAAAAACAAATGTCAGCACCAAGTAAAAAACCATCATCTTTCTTTTTACCAGACTTTGATGATTCTGATAATGATTTATTATCTAATTCACAATCAAATAGAAAATATTATTTTTAAGTATATTTTAATAGTATGTTTAAATTTTCAGCTTGTCTAAATAAAGACTCATCACTTAATTTTGAAGAAATTAAAACTTCAGTTTTAACATTAGGGTTAAATAAAAAATCAATTTGTAGCGAAGTAAGCTTACCTTCTCGGCGATATACTTCTAATCTACAATAAAATATAAATTGCTTAGCCATAATATTATATTTTTCAATTGGGAGACGTAACTGCTTTTCACCAGTAATATTTTTCTGAAAATATTCGGAAAATAACATAACCAATAAATTCAGATACCCTTCCCCATCATCTGAATCTTCACACAAAGCTATTTGTTCTAAATATTCTATAGGCGTAAAGCTTAGATCTAATTTATCAGCTGTTAAAACTTGACGTTCTAACAACATCGAAAACAAATTATAGGATTGACAGTCTGCAGACCAAACGGTATCTTTACTTTTCTCTTTCGTAAAATTTATTTCCATATTTATATACTACATCAAATATATAAAATATCAAAAAATCATTTTCTATTACTTGAAACTAGCGTTAATTTTTGTAAAATTAGGATATGTATAAGAAAAAAATAAAAAATTGGGCAAGAACAACATCAAGTTACCCAAAAAAATACTATCTACCTAAAACAGAGGAACAATTAGTATCCATCATTAAAGATGCAATAGAAACAAAAACACCCATAAAAGTTTGTGGAAAACGGCATTCTTACAATAATATATTTGAGAGTGATAAAAATGGTATTTTAATTTCACTTAAAAAATTCAATAAGATATTAAATGTAAATCAAAAAGATAAAACCGTTACATTTCAGGCAGGTGCTTCTACACCACAGTTATTGCTTTTTTTAAAAAAACATAATCTTACAATTCCAAATCTTGGCACAAATATTATGGATAATTTCATAGGAGCCTGTAGTAATGGATACCATGGCAGTGGTATCACTTATCAAATTCAAAGTGGGTATATCCAAGCCCTAACACTTATTTCAGGCACAGGAAAAAAAATAAAAATCACTAAAAATGACGAATTATTTGCTGTATTTGGTGTAAACATTGGAGCGTTAGGCATAATTACTGAAGTTACAATAAAATGTGAAGAAAGCTTTAAATTACATCTTCAAACAGAACGAGTGAACTATACTGACTTTAAGAAAAACATTACCTCACTTCTTAAAACAAATAAACATATTAAATTTATTTGGGCGCCACACACATCAATTTATCAACTTTGGAAAGCAAATGAGACAACAAAAAAACAAAATGGATATTGGCAAAAATTTAAAGTATATTTTTGGGATGGGTTAATCATAAATTCATTTTTACATGCATTTTTACTCTATTTTGCAGCAATTAATAATAAATTAATTCCTAAAATAAATTTATTTTTAACTAACCTTCTAGTGCCTTATAAAGGAGAGTTGATATATAATAGTTATTGGATTTATTTTCTTCCTCACCTACTTAAACAAGATACCGTAGAATTTGCTGTTCCAATTGAACACACATTCAATTTTTTTGAAGATCTTCAAAAAATAATTGAAAAACAACCTTTTTTTGTCCAAACACCTATTGAAATCCGCTTTGTTAAAAGAGATTCCTTTTGGCTTAGTCCTGCTTTTGAAAAAGATGTTTGTTATGTAGGAACAAAAACTCATTTTTTACCACTCATAAAAAATGACACATATAAATTATATTTTCAGGCATTTAATAATTTAATCGAAAAATATCAAGGAAAACCCCATTGGGGCAAACAGCTATATATGTCTAAGAAATATATTAAAACACATTATCCAAAATGGAATGAATTTTGGAAAGTTGCAGAGATTTTAGATCCTAATAAATTATTTGATAATGCTTTCTTAGCCAATCTACGTGTATCCAACGAAGAACTAAATAAAACAACTTTATCACAAAAACTAACTAAAGAATTAAAAAGTCATAAACTTCTATGATAAAAACAAAAAAAGCTAAATTTACTGGCTTAGAATTTTCAACTATTGGTTTTGGCGCGTCTCCTTTTGGAAATATATACAATGATCATGTTTCTGAAGATCAAGCAAAAAGCTTAGTCAAAAAAGCTATCGAAAATGGAATAACCTATTTTGATGTTGCACCGTACTATGGACTTTCAAGAGCTGAAGTAGTACTCGGAAAATCTTTACCCAAAAAAAAAAATTCCATTATCTTATCAACAAAAATTGGACGCTATGGTGAAAATAAATTTGATTTTTCAAAAAACACAATAGAAAGATCAATAAACCAATCACTAAAAAACCTAAAAACAGATCATATAAATATAATTTTCTGTCATGACATTGAGTTTGTTCCTGAGGAGATCATCATTCAAGAGGCACTTCCAACACTACAAAAACTTAAACAAAAAGGTATCATTTCTCATATTGGGATATCAGGCTATCCATTAAAATTGCTATCTAAAATATCAAAAAATAACATCGTTGATATAGTATTATCATATGGTCATTATAATATTTTAAACCAAGAACTATTTAATTATTTAGAAGAATTTAAAAGGAACAATGTAGATATCATCAATGCGTCACCATTTTGTATGGGATTACTTACAAAAAACAATTGTCCATCATGGCATCCATATAAAGAAAAAAAAGAAATAACAAAATTAATTAAAAGCCTTCCTTCTAATTTAAATATTGAAAAAGAAAGCTTTCAGTTCACATTAAATCAAAACCAATTTACAACAACTCTTACTGGAATAGCTAAGGAAAAAGATCTCAGCGATATCCTCTATTGGGCAAATAATAAAATCAATGAAAAAAATCAAAACCAAATAAAAAATATGTTCAAATCATACCAAAATATAAACTGGGCCTAAAAAAATTTTTAAAAACATGGGACAATCTAAAAACGTTTAAAAAAATTATATTTTAATAATACTAGAGAGTTAAAAAAAGTTTATGATAAAGAAATTTAATTATTCAAACAAAACAATAAAATCATATTTAGATAAAATAGGCACACAAATCTCAATTAAAAAAGATGAATACATTTGTAAAAAAGATCAAGAAGCATTAAGTTTTTTTATCCTCCTTAAAGGCCAAGTAAGTATATATCAAGGTAAAGACAATTACTTAAAATTAGAAAAGGGCTCCTTATTTGGTGAAATGTCTATTTTTTTTAGCGAACGACGAACAACAGATGTAACTGCCATATCAAATGTAGATTTACTTTCCGTGCCAACAAATATATTTATGCGCGATGTGTTAAAACAAGAAAAAGTTGCAATTAATATTCTTCAATTTCTTGGCTCAATAATGATGGAACGAATTCAACAATATGAACACAATTTACTAAACCAATTAAACCCAGATGATGATGAAACTCAAAAAATACATAAACTAAAAGAACTATTAATTTCAGAATGGGCATTAAAATATCATAATATTGGAAAAGCAGGTAAAATTGAAATTATTGCCAACAAGCCATCATCATCAACTGAAGATTTAGCTATCTGTTATTCTCCTGGTGTAGCTAAACCCTGCCAAGAAATTCATAAAAACCCAAACAAAGCATATGATTATACATCTAAAGGTCATTTAGTCGG
>NZFK01000021.1 GCA_002690645.1 Rickettsiales bacterium | reverse complement strand
TCAAAAGCATTATTTAAATTTTAAAAGAGAATTTGCAGTGAAAAACTATCCATGGTGTAGGCTTGATAAATACTAGCTTGCCCTAATTTTTCAACATAACGTCCAAAGTCAAATTTAATTAAATTAAAATTTTTAGGTGTAAAACTGATAGATACTCCCCCTACAATATAGCCTCTGTTAATTCCAGACTTTAATGAAATAACATCATTTAAAACTTTCTGTTCAAAACCAATGAACAAAGAGTCTGCAACATCAGAATCTGACGACACTATATTATAATCAATAGCTAACAATGGATTGCTTATGTAAGGATTTTCATCATACAACGGTAATATGGAAGAAATACCAGTAGTAAGAACCAACGGCACTTTTATTTCGGCATCAACAGTTTCTGTTGCAACAATTTTTTCACCTGTTAATGTGCCTAAAACGTTTTTTAATGCAACTCCAAATAAAGCATCATCATCTCCGAATAAACTTATTTCCTTTGCAAAACCTACGTTTAAATCAAATCCACTATATTGAACGGTAGATATTTCTTTTTTATTTGGATCATCATTTACAAAATCTAATATATCACCAGAGTTTAAAACAACAATCTCATCGCCTGTTTGATCGTCATAAGCTTTAATCCTATTTAAAAATTGAAAAGATACACCTAACATACTACCACCAAATAAATCGACATCGGATGAAAACCCGAATGCAGCTGATGCGTCAAAGTTTACATCCACATAGGATGTTGGGTTTGTTTGCCTTTTTAAAGCTGAATAGATGTAACCATCNAAAAATAGACCTGCTGCGTAATTATCTCTCATAATTGAAATAATTGGTGAACTATTAAGTTTAATTACAGTGTTAAGGGGTACTAAATCGGATAATACTTCAAATTGTTCTTCTTCAGATTTATCNGCAAANGAGCTTAATGTATCGATTAAATTTTCTTTGTTAGAATAAAAATCAATATTCATTTTTGCAAAAGAAATGTTTTTCTTATTATAATTAATTAAAGCAGGATTATGTAAAAGAATCGTATCATTATCATAAGATGTCACAGAAACCCCACCCATATACAAATTATCATTACTTTTAAATGAAGCTTCAGCAACATCAGCNGCATTGAGTTGCAAAATANTACCTAGTAATAGGATTGCAATTATTCTAAACATCATGATGAAGCCTCTTGAAATATTGCATCAATAAATTGCTCTAAAACAGTATCTTTTGTACCTGAAACTGAAAAATCATACACTTGTTGTTTGTATGTATAACTTGTATTTGCATCATAAGCAGCCCATCCCTCCGAATACGATGTTAATGCGGTTGTTACTTTTTCAAGTATTTCCAATTGTTCAGTTGTAAAAGACTCAGTTACCTCAAAATGGCTAAATCCACTTGCAGCGTATGTATGGATGGCATATGTTCCAATTAAACTAGCTGAAATAGTGGCATATGTGTCACTTTCGTTGATTAATGTTACGGAACCTGAACTATCAANATCATAANATAATTGGATAGCTTGAATCACATAGAGTGTATTTGCAAATCCAGCAAGAATTCGTTGATCTTTTGACATTTCAAATGTGGACTCAGTATTTTTTAAAACACGTGAACTTTGTAATGCTGATTCTATACTAGCTGCAGATGAAAAGGCATCAGCAGCTGCTTTTAATGTATCTGCAGAAGCATCAATACTTATCAAATCAAAAATATTCCCTGATTCGAGATCATCTTGACTCATAGACTCTAGTTCTGACACGTCTTCTAAAATGCTAATTAAATTTACGCCTTCTGAACCTAAGAGCGCTTCACCCATGTAGGTGTAAGCTGAAGCAACATTTGATGACGTTGCATTTTCATCGTCGATGATTGATTGGGCATAATTAATTATAGTTGTGTAACTTTCTGTAGTTGTTGCATCATTTAATAATTCAACAATATAGTCTTCAGACCCTTCACTAAAATAGGATTCTTCTTCAGAATACAAACTTGTAGCGCAACCTTGNGCTANAAGCAATGAAATNGAGAATAATANTAAAATTAAATTTCTCATATTATTCAATATAATTTATAAATTTTAAAAAGTAAAATTTAATTAAAATAAAATTTTAAATTCAAACTAAGATTTGAATAAAAATAGTGCTCATTAAATTCGTTCTGAAAAACCGATTTCCCAACATTAATTTCAGCTTTATTTTTTCTTAAAAAAAAGAAATTTATATTTAGCTCCGAATACTATATTTTGGTGTACATATCCAACCGAATAACTAAATTTATTATGAAAAAGATTCTGTTTTAACCCTAAATGTAACTTTTGTAGGATACTATCAAACTCAGATATCATATCATAATCGATTGAAATCATTGGCTTCGATTGATTTTTAGATATTTTTTTCCCAGGAAGTTTAAATGATAACCCAAGTTTAATATTTAAGCTTTCATGAATTGTTTGATTTACATATTCTGACAAAATACTTTTTTTTCCTTTATACTGCCCCAAAACATTGCTAAGAACAGCCCCAACTGTTACGTCATGCCCAGGTAAAAACGAAATAGGTTTTGCATAACCTATCACAAAATCTATTCCATCATATCTGATTGTTTTGTAAGACACGCCATAATATAAAGATGATAAATTCAAAGCAATATTGTTTTCATTTAAATAAAAACTCACTCCATTATTACCTGTATATTTGTCGTAAATTGAATCTATTAACTTATATTGTAGCGATATGCCAATATAGTTTAGTCCCGCAAAATTAAATTGATCTGAAAACCCTAATGTGTATAATCGATGTCTATTATACTGAAAATTTATTAACTTTTGCGAATTTATTTCGACACTATCTATTAAACTATATATATCGATGAAATAGCCAAAATAGATATTTGTACCAAATTGTATTAAAGGATTGTAAAAAGAAATTTTGGACATGCTATTTTCCGATATTGTAGATGAGACACTTGCGGTTAAATCAAATGTTTTGAGCTTATCGCCTGATATAGTTAACAAAGCTGGATTATGTATAATTGCTGTTGAATTATAGGTATTTGTAACCGAAGTTGCACCCATAAACAATTGATCATTTGAAAAGAAATAGTGATTGTTCGCATAGATGCATAAAAAAATATTTAATAAGCTGTAAAGCCAAATTGTTTTTTTTTAACATATTATTTTTTTTAACATATTATTTTTTTTCAGCTTTAAATAAAAGCGAAACCTTTACGGTATTATCTACTATAAAATGGGTCAAATTATTTGTAAGATTAAACTCGTTTCGTTTAAGTTTAATGGTTGCTGAAAAATAAACTATTCCAGGCTGGCTTTCGTCTTCAAAAACCGTTAAACGTTCTGTAATTTTTTGGGTAATGTTTTTTACAGTTAAAAACGCCTCTACTTCATAAAGATTTCCTTCTAAATGTTTAATTTTAGTACTTTCTATATAAATGTAGGGATATTGCTCTATATCAAAAAAACGTGAAGAATAAAGCTGTTTATCGATTGCGCTTATGCCTGTCGTTAAATCTGCAATTTTTGCTTTACCTTTAAAAAAAGAATTACTAAGATTAGCTTTATCCCATTTTATGTCCCCTTCAAAATCTTTAAAATAACCATTGATACTAAAAAACACTAAATATGTTGCTTTAACATTTAAAAATGAATCCTTACGAATTAAGTTATAGTTGTCTGCAATTGAGATTGTTGAAAAACAATTTATACATAAAAAATAAAAAAACCAGATTTTTATCCTAAACATTATTTCGACATGATAAACTATTTATTATTTAAACGCATTAAATATGTTATATTTTACAAACAATAAATAAATAGGACGATGATGAACGAAAAAAGAAAATTTTCTAAACAAATAGTAGATGGGTTTGATAGAGCTCCATCAAGAGCTATGCTTCGTGCAGTCGGCTTTAATGATGATGATTTTTCAAAGCCACAAATTGGTGTTGCCTCAACATGGAGTCGGGTTACCCCTTGTAATATGCATATTAATGATCTAGCTATTGTAGCTGAAGATGGTGTTAACCAAGCTGGTGGAAAAGGAATAATTTTTAATACGATCACAATTTCTGATGGTATTTCTATGGGAACAGAAGGGATGAAATATTCTCTTGTTTCTAGAGAAGTTATAGCCGACTCGATTGAAACGGTTGCTGGCTGTGAAGGTTTAGACGGTCTTGTTGCAATAGGTGGCTGTGATAAAAATATGCCTGGTTGCTTGATAGCTTTAGCTCGTCTAAATCGCCCTAGCGTCTTTGTTTATGGAGGAACGATTCTTCCTGGATGTCACAAAGATAAAGATGTCGATATTGTTTCTGTTTTTGAAGCTGTAGGAGCTCATGCGAATAAACAAATTGATGATCAGGAATTAAAAGATATTGAAAGCTGTGCTATTCCTGGCCCTGGATCTTGTGGTGGAATGTATACTGCAAATACAATGGCATCTGCGATAGAAGCGTTAGGAATGAGCCTCCCCAATAGCTCTGCTCAAGCCGCCATCAGTACTGAAAAGAAAACAGATTGTGTTAACGCAGGGAAAGCTGTTTTAAATTTACTCGATAAAAATATAAAACCCTTAGACATTTTAACTAAAAAAGCTTTTGAAAATGCAATTACTGTAGTCACAGCTTTAGGTGGTTCTACGAATGCAGTCTTACATTTAATAGCCATTGCACATTCTGCTGGAGTTGATTTAAGTTTAGACGACTTTACAAGAATTGGAAAAAATGTTCCCGTTGTTGCAGATTTAAAACCAAGTGGCCAATTTACCATGTCAAAATTAGTTGAAATTGGGGGCTTATCACCTTTAATGAAACGACTTTTGGATATAGGCTTATTGCACGGCGATTGTTTAACAGTTACAGGCAAGACTTTAGCTGAAAACTTAAGCACTGTTTCAGACTACCCTGAAGGTCAGCGTGTTATTTTACCATTTGATAAACCTAAAAAAGCCGAAGGCCATTTACGTGTTTGTTATGGTAATTTAGCCAAAGAAGGTGCTGTAGCTAAGATTTCAGGTAATGAAGGACTTTCTTTTACAGGGCATGCTAAAGTTTTTGATTGTGAAGAAGACGCTCTTGCAAAGATTTTGGATGGCACAATTCAAAAAGGTGATGTTATTGTTATCCGTTATGAAGGCCCAAAAGGAGGACCTGGGATGCGCGAAATGCTTTCACCTACATCGGCTGTTATGGGAAAAGGCCTTGGGAAAGATGTCGCGCTTATAACTGATGGACGATTTTCAGGTGGATCTCATGGATTTGTTGTTGGACATATCACGCCTGAAGCTTATGAAGGTGGATTGTTAGCTATAGTTGAAAATGATGATATAGTTACAATTGACGCTGAAAAAAATGAAATTAACCTTGATGTTCCTGACCATATTATCAAAGAAAGATATAAAAATTGGAAGAAACCTGAACCAAACTATAAACGAGGTGTTCTGGCAAAATATGCAGCTACTGTCCAATCAGCTTCAAAAGGTGCTGTTACAGACTAATGATAGAAACACATAGTGCAGGCGGTATTGTTTTAAACCCGTTTGGTGAAACTATTGTGGTAAGTCAAAAAGGATTATCATGGTCTTTACCAAAAGGACATATTGATGAAGGTGAAGATCGATTACATGCTGCATATCGTGAAATAAAAGAGGAAACTGGTATCCGTCAGCTTCACCTAATACAACCTTGTCTTTCTTACACGCGATTTAAAATTTCGTTAACAGGAGATGATGATACGTCTGAAAAGAAACATCTACACTTTTTTGTTTTCTTAACCAATGAATTTACTTTAAAGCCAGAAGATAAAGATAACCCTGAAGCTAAATGGGTCCATTATTCTGAAGTTGAACAAATCTTAACACACCAAAAGGACTCTGATTTTTTTAAACGACATATTCCTATTATACAGTCATATCTAGATGAATGTATTGAAATAACAACCAGTTTGGCTAAAAAAAATGAAGCAGAATCAATTGCGACATCACTTGTAGAAAAAAAACTTGTTGCTTGTGCCCAGATACATGAAAATGTTACTAGTGTATATAAATGGAACAATAATATTGAAAAAGAAAAAGAATTTAAACTTCACTTAAAAACTACACGAAAGCATTATAAAGCGATACATCAAATTATCTCTGATACACATTCTTACGATTGCCCAGAATTTGTTGTTGTCAATTTAAGCTCATACAATAATGATTATGAGAAATGGATTCAACAAACTTTAATCTAATTTAATTCTTCTAGACTACTTTCTTCAGTACTTTCTAAATTTAAATTTTCTTGATTAAGTTCTTCGAGTTGAGTAATATGCTCATCAATTTCCTGACTTTTTTCAGTTAAATTTAAATTTAAATATCTTTGTTTAAGTTGATTTAAGGCCGTAATATTATTTTCAATCAAACTAAATAGTTTGTTATATTGTTCAACTGCAAGATCTTTATTGCCTTGGTCTAACAACAAATCACCATAAAAGAAATGCAACTCAGGAAAATCAGTTTGAGCCGATAGACTGGCTTTTAGATCTGCTTTTGCTAGCTCCTCTAAGGCGTTATCGATTTGATTTAACTTAACATAAATATCTGCCATAAAAAAATGAGGGGTAGGATCATCAATTGAAGTTGAAGATAAATACTGATAAGCACCTATTGCACCAAAATAATCTTGTTGCTGTTTTAAAACGATGGGCTTTAAACGACGCTCTTCAACAGTTAGAGGGTTTTCTTTTAAAAAGTTTTCTCTAAATTCACTTAAACGTCTTTGTTTAAAAGAGTTTTTCAAAGATAATAAAAACTGGTCTTGATTAAAATTTTCTGGGTACTCTATTTTGGTAATATCTAATACTTTTACAAGTAAGGCCTCTTCATTAAGGATAATCGGTTCAGAAACTTCCCCTTTATCTAATTCAAAAATAACTTTCTCAATATTTTCAGGTAATGTTGTAAACGTAACGTCTGTATAAATGCCTTGATTTTTATCGAACTTGGTCGCTGAATATAATTTAAATGCATCATTAAAATCAAGCCCTGCCAAAATCTCATTGTAAACTTCATTAGCTTTTTCTAAAGCTGTTTTTGGTGTTTCCTCAGTTTTATTTTCAGCACTTAAGTTTTCATTTTCTGATAATGATGATGATTCATTATTAATACTAATCATTTGAATTTTTAACTTTGAAAATGCTAATGGAACAATCGCTTCGGTTACATTAATATCAGCTGTTAGATTTTTTTGAAATTTCTCAACTAATAATTGTCTTTTTAATGACTCTTCAAACTTAGAATAATCAAAATCTCGTTCTTTTAATAACTTTTTTACAGCCGCTTTATCTTTTAAGTCATTTTCAAGTAAAAACTGTTGAAATCCTTTTTTAAATTCATCTTTAGATAAAGTTACATTTAAGTTTAATGCACTTTGATAAAAAATTGTTTCCGTCATGGTCGATAAAAGTGCTTGAGATTGTAAATATTCGATATCGTTAGGAGAAAATTGTTTTTGGTCTGGGTTAGACATTTGTGCAATATTGGAAATAAGTTGAACATACCTTTCGTAAGATAATGGATACTTTCCAACAGAAGCAAAATTGTTTTGAGCCGTTGTATTTTGTTCAGTTTGCCTTTGACCCCCAGAATTAATAAATAATGANCCTCCAAACATTGTTAATCCAAAAGTAATAACTATAACCCAACCTATGGTTTGAATATTTTTTCTAAAAAATTTAAACATTTCGTTCTCCTTAAATTATTTTTCTTAGTGTGCTTCTTAGAGAAAGAAAAGCAGCAAAGCTACTTAAAAATATACCCCATAAAAACACNTAAACATAAATAGTAAATAAATCTTCTGGTGTTTGAACCAATGGAACGTAAGGTAAATAGTAAAGAATATTTTTCAAAAAGATTTTATATGATAAATCCAGAAAAAAAATGGAAATAAATGAAGATGAAATACCTAACATTAACGCTTCAAAAATAAAGGGTGCTATGATAAAACCATCTGTAGCTCCGACAAGTTTCATAATTCCTATTTCTTCGTTTCTATTGATAATGGTTAATGTAATCGTATTCATCATAATTAGAAATGTTGCTAATGATAAAATTGCCACTAGGCCCCANCCACCATATAAAATTAGGTTTGAAACACGTTGTAACTTTTCACCCTTTCCACCACCAAAAATGACTTTTTCGCAATATTTGGAATAGGCTTTTATCATTTCTGAAAACTCAGCTAATTTATTCGTATCATGTAAACTAACTATAATCGTATGAGGTAATGGGTTTTTTACGATGTAAGAATTTAAAGTAAGTTGCGGATATAGCTCTTTGAATTCACCCCAGGAACTATCTTTATCTCTAAATTCAACCGATTTTACACTTTCATTTAATTTCAAAATCTCATAAAAACTTTTAATTTCTCTTTCAATTAAGCCTTCTTTTAAATATATTTTAACTTCGAGCTTATCTGAAATAAACTTCGAAAAGGAGACTAAATTTAAATTTACGATTAAAAATAGTCCAAATATAAGAAGTGACACCAAAATTGTTACTTTTGAAATAACGATCATCATTGCCGATCGTTTCATTCCTATTAGCGCTTCTATTATAAAAAAAACAATATTATTCACTGTATGATCCTAATTGTTGATCTTTAATGATTTTTCCATTTTCTAAAGCTATTACTCGTTTTCTTAAATCATCTACAATACCTTTATTGTGAGTAGATACAATTACAGTTGTATTTCTCTGATTAATTTTTGATAAAAGCTGCATAATTTCCCACGAAGTATCTGGATCTAAACTTCCTGTAGGTTCATCAGCTAATAGTAGTTTAGGATTGTTTACAATCGCCCTTGCGATACAAACTCTCTGTTGTTCACCACCTGATAATTCTGTTGGCATGTAATTTACTTTTTCAGACATTCCCACTANTTCAAGTACTTGGGTTACCTGCCGTCTTATTTTTGCTCTCGAAAAACCAAGAATTTTTAGGGCAAATGCCACATTTTCAAAAACCGTCCGTTTATTTAAAAGTTTAAAATCTTGGAAAATCATACCAATATTTCTTCTTAAATAAGGTATNTGCTTACGATGNAATTTCTTTAATGAATAATTATCAATAAAAATATCTCCAGATGATGCAATTTCAGATCGAAAAATCAAATTCAGTAATGTTGANTTACCNGCTCCAGACGGTCCAACTACATATAAAAACTCACCTTTATTAATAAAAATATCTATGTCGTCTAAGGCAACTTGACCATTATTGTATATCTTTTTTAAATTATTTATTTTGATCATATTAATTTAGTTCATTTAAAAAATCTGATCTATCTGACCAGAATCTAATATCGTTGATTATTATAAATATCATAAACGTTATTAAACAGATTGCAAAAATATTATTAATCATAAGTTGTATTCTTTGTGGCACAGGTTTTTTTAAAATACCTTCGATAATTAAGAATACGATATGGCCTCCATCCAGTACTGGAATAGGTAATAAGTTCATGAAACNCAGTGCTATACTAATAATCGCAACAAACTGAAAAAACAATATGGCACTTTCTTTGGCTTGATAAGATGTAATTTGAATCATTCCGATAGGCCCTGACATATCTTTTAAAGAAGCTTGACCTGAAAAAAGCATTTGCAAACTTTTTTTCATAATATCTAATGTCGAAACTGTAGCTCTAATAGATGAAGCAAAAGAGGTTAATGGATTAAATTTTTTAATGTGCTGTTCAATTTCAATTCCAATTAAACTTCTGCTTAATGCTTCATTATACTCCGGAGTAACAAAAAATGTTTTTCTAACAATAGAAGATGATTGATTTTCATTTGTCGTTATAGAGCTTTCTCTATCAATTACAATTTTTATGGGAGTTTCTGAATTGTGAGAATGAATGAAATTTANAACTTTATTTCCAGACTGNCCAATTTCTTTATCCGCTACAGAAAAAAGCTTATCGCCTGCCAAAAGGCCAGCCATTGCTGCAGGTGATCCAGCAACTACAGATTCAATCTTATTTGTTAGCTTTGCGGTTCCAGAAAAAAAGAAGATAAAATAAAACACAATAAANCCAAACAAAATATTCATCGACGAACCTGCTGCNAANGTCGCAAATCTAGCAATCCAAGGTTTATTTTGAAATTTATCTTCTTCTGGCACATTTTGCTCTTCAAAATCTAAGCCTGCTAATTTAACATATCCTCCCACTGGTAAAACTCTGAGGTTATAGGTTGTATCTTTATATTTTTTACCGAAAATTTTTGGACCCATTCCTACTGCAAATTCGTAGACAGCTACCCCAGACCATTTGGCGACGAGTAAGTGTCCTAATTCATGAATTAATATTAAAAAGCCTAATGTAATTATTCCAATTAAAATATCCATAAGAATACTATACATAATATATGTGCTAATCGTGAAGATTAAAGTTTAAAGAATTTTTTATAAATTACTCCATTATTTAATGTTATTGTATTTTTCTTTTAAGAATTGATACTATATATGAAATGGAAAAAATAAAATTCAAAAGAATATTACTTAAATTAAGTGGAGAGGCTTTTAAAGGAAGTAGAGAATATGGTATTGATCCAGAATTTATTACCTTTGTTGCTAATGAAATTAAAAGTATACACGAATTAGGTGTTCAAATCGGTATTGTTATAGGTGGAGGAAATATTTTTAGAGGGCTGGCTGCTTCNGCCAATGGAATGGACAGAATTACCGCTGATTACACAGGNATGNTNGCAACNATNATGAANGCATTAGCNTTAAAAGANTCNTTAANTAANNAAGGNATAGANTGTAGAGTTCAATCNGCNATNGAAATAAAGCAAGTNGCNGAACCNTNTATTTTAAGTAAATCTATAAGGCACTTTGAAAAAAATAGAATTGTTATTTTTGCAGGAGGAACTGGAAACCCATACTTTACTACTGATACAACTGCTGCATTACGAGCTGCAGAAATAAAAGCTGATGCAATTTTTAAGGCAACAAAAGTTGATGGGGTTTTTGATTCTGACCCAGCTATAAATGATGATGCTATAAAATTTGACCAAATTAGCTACATTGATGTTTTAAATAAAAAATTAAAGGTTATGGATTCTACAGCCTTATCTCTTAGTATGGANAATGACATCCCCATTGTTGTTTTTAANCTGACACAAAAACTAAGTATTTTTAAAGCACTTACAGGACAACCTATAGGAACAATTATTGGAGGTAAATAATGGAAAANTTAGAAACACGAATGCAAAAAACAATTTTAGATTTAGAAAAAAAGTTTAGTTCTTTAAAAACAGGACGTGCAAACCCTGATATGCTTAATTCAATNCAANTNGAATATTATGGGAGTATGGTGCCTATACAGCAACTTGCTACTNTTTCGGTTAATGAGGGAACTCAGTTTGTNTTAAATGTTTTTGATTCAAATTCGATTAAGTCTATTGAAAAAGCTTTAATGTCTTCTACATTAGATTTAAATCCACAAACAGATGGGAATGTAATCAGAATNAGTTTACCNGAATTAACTGAGGAACGACGAAAAGATTTAGTTAANGTTGTAAAGCAATANTCAGANGAAGCNAAANTTTCGTTAAGAAATATTAGAAGNGACGCTTTAGATAACAATAAATTACAAGAAAAAAATAATGAAATCACTGAAGATGACCTNAAAAAAGGTAACTCNGATATTCAAGATATTACGAANAAATATTCAGCAAAAATTGATTCTTTAATAAAAACTAAGGAAACGGAAATTTTAACTGTATAATGCATCACATTAAAAGCGACGAAAAAATAGCTAAAAAGGTTTATAANAACCTCAAAAAGGTGGGNTTAAACTCNGAAAACTTACCAAAACATATTGCCATAATAATGGATGGTAATGGTCGTTGGGCGAAAGAAAAGAATCTTGATAGAAATATAGGGCATAATGCTGGGGTTGATTCGTTACGCAATGTTATAAAACTTTGTATCGATTATGGCATCCACTATTTATCTGCTTATACATTTTCTAGTGAAAATTGGAAAAGGCCCAAACATGAAGTTAAATTTTTAATGAATCTATTAAAATTAATGATAAAAAAAGAATTGAATAATTTAAACTCNAATGGAGTAAGAGTTAGAATAATTGGTGATAAAAGTGAGCTTTCAGAAGATATTCAAAATGTNATTAANACTATTGAATCAAAAACAGAAAAAAACTCGACCCTACAGTTAAATTTAATGATCAATTATGGCTCGAGAATGGAAATTCTAAATGCTTGTGAAACGCTTCATCAAAAAAGANTTGCTGATCCATCTTTTGAGTTTAATGAAGAAACCTTTACTCGCCAATTGTTGACGTTTGATTCTCCAGACCCTGACTTATTAATACGTCCAGGTGGAGANTTTAGANTNAGTAACTTTATGCTCTGGCAATTATCTTATGCAGAGTTCTTTTTCACAGATACACTTTGGCCAGATTTTACTAAAGATGACTTTTTTAAGATTTTATTNAGCTATCAAAATAGGCATCGAAGATATGGCGCATTATGAAATTAATAAAACGCTTGATAACTGGAACTATTTTATTTTCNTTAATATTAGTTGCTATATATCAAGGAAATATATTTTTNAATTTAATTATTTTTGCAATATCTTTACTAAATCTATACGAAATTAATAAGATTAAAGGAAGTTTAGATNTAAGTTTTACAAATATTTTTATTTTATCTTTATATTCCATTATTTTCGCAACTCTTTTTATTCCATTTTTTGAACCANTTTGGGAAAGTATTTGGCTTCAACTTCTCTTTTTAGNAGTTATTTTATTCACGGTTTACGAATTTTTTAAAAATAAATATTTTTTTATTAAANATAAATATTTNTCTCATGTTCACTCTTTATTACTTATTACAGTAGGTTTTCCGTTTTTAATTNTAATACGAAACCTAGAAAATGGATTGTTTATTTGTTTATTTATTTTTTTNATTGTCACNACAGCAGACTCAATAGCTTATTTTATTGGTAAATTTTTTGGTCGACATCACATTTCTGAAATAAGTCCTAAAAAAACCTGGGAAGGTTCATTTGCTGGTTTACTTTCAAGTATTATCGTCAGTATTATTTTTTCTCTTCTATATAGNCAATTTGAGTTTTTAACTATTCTTATTTTTGGACTATTTATATCAATNATCGCTCAGTATGGAGACTTTTACGAATCGNTGATTAAGCGAAGCTANTCCGTAAAAGATTCATCTAAATTATTACCCGGACATGGTGGCTTTTTAGATAGGACAGATAGCTACTTATTTTTATTTCCTTTAGTTTATTACTTNCATNGGTATTTTTTATGAAAAAAATCTCNATNNTAGGTTCGACAGGCTCAATTGGGACCCAGTCTTTAGATGTTATCAGAACATTTCCTGATTATTTTGANGTTATTGGATTAAGTGCTGGTAACAATATCACTTTATTNAAAGAACAACTTTTAGAATTNAAGCCAANATATGCATCGATTCAAAACGATGATCATGCTTCTGAATTAGAACACTTTATTAAAGCTAACGATTTAAATATCGTTGTATTTAAAGGACTTGANGGGTTATCAGANATNTCTTCTNTAGCGCAAGATTTAGTTATTATTTCTNTGGCNGGNACNATAGGNATTAAACCAACATTTGATGCAATTAAAGCAGGAAATAATATTGGCTTAGCTTGTAAAGAAGTACTAGTTTCAGCTGGGGATATTATTATGCGTGAAATAAAACAGCAGAATGTTTCAATTTTTCCAATTGACTCTGAGCATGCGGCGTTAAAACAATGTCTTGAGACAACTCATACATCAAATGATATTGAAAAGGTCATCATTACCGCTTCAGGTGGCCCTTTTTGGGACTACCCATTAGAAAAATTTGACACAATATCGCTTGATGATGCTTTAAAACACCCTAATTGGACAATGGGTAAAAAAATAACAGTTGATTCCTCTACTTTTGTTAATAAGGGGCTTGAAGTGATAGAAGCACATCATTTATTTGATATTCCTTACAATAAGATTGATGTTTCAGTTCATCGCCAAAGTATTGTTCATGGTATGGTTGAATTTNTTGATGGAAATATGATTGCTCATCTAAGCCCNGTTGATATGAGATTCCCTATTCAATATTGTTTACTTCANCCAGAAAAACATGCTGGAAAATGGCCAAAGTTATCTTTAAGTAAAGTTAAACAACTTACTTTTGAAAATCCNGACTTTACAAGATTTCCTTTACTGAAAACAGCCTATGAAGTTGGTGAAAAAGGTGGTACATATCCCGTTATTTTTAATGCAGCAAATGAAGCTGCTGTAAATTTATTTTTGAGTGGTAAAATCAGCTATTTAGATATACAACGAACAATTTTAAAAGCATTAGAATCATACGCTCATCATGACTCTTTAACCATAGATAATATTATTGATATAGACAAGGATATCAAAAAAAGCATACTTTATGACAAAATTTTCTAAAGATTATTCATTATTTCTAAATAAATATCTTTATTTNTCTCCTAAATTAATTTTAAATCTCTATAACTTAGTTGACTCAAGAGACCATTTTATTGAAGAATTTAATCATTTACGCAATNCTTTCAAATCACTNACNCCCGAATTATTAACGAAAGCAAAAGAATTTAACTTTGATCAAGAAATTGAACATTTAAATAAACATCGTGTTTCAATTCTGCATTTAAATGATACTGATTACCCTACTTATTTAAAAGAAATTAGCGACCCTCCCCTGTTATTATTTTATAAAGGAGATATCTCTTTGGTTAAAAAAAACCAACTTGCTATTGTTGGACCAAGAAAATCAACTTCGTATGGAACAAAAGTCGCAGAATATTTTACTAAACAACTTTCACCACATTTTGTTATTACTTCTGGATTAGCCGATGGTATTGATGCTGCGGCACATAAGCAGTGTCTTANNGATAAAAAAGCAACTATTGCTGTTATAGGAACAGGATTAAATATCGCCTACCCTAATAAGCATTTTAAGTTACAAGAAGATATTTCTCGAAATGGACTTGTTCTTTCTGAATTCCCTCTTNATACCTCACCACTCAAACAACATTTTCCGCAACGTAATAGAATTATTAGTGGGCTATCGAAAGGTGTTATTGTTTGTGAAGCTTCTTTTAAAAGTGGTTCTTTAATCACTGCAAACTTTGCTTTAGAGCANAATAAAGAAGTATATGCCGTTCCTGGTCCAATTTTTAATGAAACCTCAAAAGGNGTTCATAAATTAATNCAAGATGGTGCAAAATGCACACAAGATGTTAATGATATTTTTGAAGACTTTAANATATCTTCCANCCATGAAGATCCACAATTATTTGATTTAGCTCAATCNANAGACGTTGTTGACAGATCGGCTTTAAATGGAGANGAGTATGTTATTTTTTCACTATTAAGTGATCGTCTGATGAGCTTAGAAGATCTTTTAACCAAAAGTTCTTTTTCTATNCATAAATTACTTCCCTTATTAAGTATGCTCGAAATAAAAGGTTTAATNACNCAGCATCCGGGGAAAAATTATAGTAANAAATGAAATTAAAGAATACTCTTTTTGAANATTTAATNCCTTCAGACCAGGTTGATTCCTTTATGACCACACGACATAGTAAGTTATCATCTGTAGTTAAACCTATACTTNAGAGTAAATACTATATCGTAAGAACGCGACAAACTCATTCAGATAATGTTGCTGTTATCGATAATATCAGTCAAAAAAATATTTTAGCTATACCTAATACTGATGCTCTTATTACNAAATTAACTCAAACTTATCTAACTATTAAGGTCGCAGATTGTATGCCCATTTTACTATATCATCAGAGTGGTTGGATTGCNGCTATACATGCTGGAAGAGAAGGNACTAAAAAAAATATTTTGCTNAAAACATTAAAAACACTGGTTACGCTAACAAATGAAGTTAGNGGATATCATTGCTGGTTTGGACCGTGTATCTGTACCTCATGTCATCAAATTGATNCTCAAAAAAAGATTTATTTTAGTCTTCTCAATGAAAATAAANCACAATTAGATGCTGTTTTTCCAAGNGANGATAATCNNTTAATTATTGANGATAAATGTACTTCATGNAATTCAAATGACTTNTTTTATTCTTACNGAGGTAATAACTTTACTAAAAAAAGNAATTATATTTTNATNGCATTAAAATAGTTTTTATCTTTACTAGTAATTTANCTGTATTTNTGGTAATTTTTTATTCCGTGAGTAAAGATAAAACTAAGTTTATTTTTGTTACTGGCGGTGTTACGTCTTCCCTAGGNAAAGGTATCGTTGGNTCTTCACTTGGTGTTTTATTAAAAGACCAAGNCTATACTGTTACTCTTCAAAAATTTGACCCTTATTTAAATTTAGANCCTGGTACAATGAGTCCATATCAACATGGTGAAGTCTTTGTTACAGAAGATGGCTGCGAAACTGATTTAGATTTAGGTCATTATGAACGTTTTGTTGATACTAATCTNACTCGCCTCAATAATGTTACATCTGGAATGATTTTTTCTGAAGTTCTAGCNAAAGAACGNCGNGGTGATTATTTAGGAAATACTGTTCAAATTATTCCNCATGTTACAAANGAAATAAAAAGTCGAATTACAAGTTTACTTGAGGGTACCCATTTTGATTTTGTTATTACTGAAATTGGTGGAACTGTTGGAGATATTGAATCATTACCTTTTTTAGAAGGTATCCGACAATTTCAATTTGAACATAAAAATCAATGTATCCATCTTCATTTAACNTTAGTCCCATTTCTAGAATCTTCAGGTGAATTTAAAACTAAGCCTACTCAACATAGTGTAAAAGAGCTGCGTAGCTTGGGTATTTCTCCCGATATTATTGTATGTCGTTGTAATATGCCNTTTTCTAAAGAAATTAAAGATAAAATNGCATTATTTTGCGATGTGGAGCGGGATGCTGTTATTATGTGCCCCGATGAATCTAGTATTTATGATGTTCCTCTTTTACTTGAAAATGAAAAAATTGATAAAGTTGTTCTGTCTAAATTTAATTTAGANAAAAAGGAAACAAGTCTAAACAAATGGAAAAACTTTATTGATGTGATCCATAAAAAAGATATTCCTGTTTGTAATATAGCTTTAGTCGGTAAATATACAAACTTATCAGACTCTTATTTAAGTGTTGTTGAATCATTGAAACACTCTGCTGCTTTTAATGAGTGTAAAGTAAATATTAAACTTATTAATAGTGAGCAACTCACAAAAGACAATGTTCATGACATTTTAAGTGATTATCAAGGAATATTGATACCGGGAGGATTTGGAGATCGTGGNATTGAAGGAAAAATTGCTGCTGCATATTATGCTCGTGTTAATAATATTCCTTATTTAGGACTTTGTTTAGGCATGCATATTGCAGTTATCGAATATGCAAGAAATGAACTTAATTTAAGCGATGCTAATAGTACTGAATTTGACCCTAATACATCAAACCCAATTATTCATCTTTTGCCGGGCCAAAATCAAGTTAAAAATAAAGGTGGCACAATGAGATTGGGATCTTACCCATGTAAAATTGAAAAAGAGTCTAAACTTTTTGAAGCTTATAACGCTTTAGAAATTAATGAGCGTCATCGTCATAGATATGAATTTAATAACGATTTTAAAGATTTGTTAAAAAAAGACTTCTTATTTTCAGGATTATCCCCAGATGGATCGCTAGTTGAAGTTGTGGAAAATAAAACTCATGATTGGTATGTTGCCTGCCAATTTCATCCTGAGTTTATTTCAAGACCATACAGGCCNCACCCATTGTTTAATAATTTTATTAAACATTCGTTAACTAAAGTTATAGCTTAAAAAAACTTTNCCGTCTAACANATTAATTGTTAAGACTTCTCATTTTCTGTTTTATTTCTTTGGGGTTTATTTGATATTGATTAATTTTATANCCAATAATTCTAGAAGTAGTTTGCAATTCTTTTGCAGCTTTNGAAACATTTCCATTAAATTTATGTAATGTGTCTACAATAATTTTCTTTTCAAAACTTTCTGTCATATCTTTGAAAGACTTATTTGCATTATCAGACATAATCTCAATNTCCGCTCGTTGTAAAGTTGCTGGTAAATGGGTAGGTTGAATTGTGTCTGAGTTACATAAGATCACGGCTCTTTCNATACAGTTTTCTAATTCTCTNACATTTCCAGGCCAGTTGTACGAATGAAGCAAATCAATTGCAGAAGAAGTTAATCGGATAATTTTTTTATTATTTTCTTTGGAAAACTTATCTAAAAAGTGTTCAGCTAATAATAAAATATCTGACTTTCTTTCTTTTAATGAAGGGATAAAAATNGGAAAAACATTTAAGCGATAATAAAAATCTTCTCTTATTTGTCCTTTTTTTAATTCTTCTTCTAAATTTTTATTTGTNGCAGTTACAACNCGCACATCTATTTTTAACGGATGAACACCACCCACTCTAATTATTTCTTTTTCCTGTAATACTCTAAGTAATTTTACTTGCATTTCAGGTGGCAATTCGCCTACTTCATCTAAGAAGATAGTNCCNCCATTAGCAGACTCAAATCGACCAATTTTTGTATCGATAGCATCGGTAAANGCACCCTTTTCATATCCAAACAATTCAGACTCTATTAATGANGCAGGAAGTGCTCCACAGTTNACTTTTATAAATGGCTTGCTCGATCTTGAACTNAAATAGTGTATTGCATGAGCTACAAGCTCTTTACCAGTTCCGCTTTCACCCCTAATCATCACTGTTGCATTTGAACTAGCTACCTGACGAATATTTTCATACACATCAATTATAGCGCCGCTTTTACCAATCATATTATGGATTTGGTACTTTTCTTTTAATTCATCTTTAAGTTGTAAATTTTCGATTCTTAATATTTCTTTTTCGTTATCTAGTANTCTTTTTAATCTAACTTCTTGGGCTATCATTAAAGTAATTACGCCGACTAACTTTGCAGTATTATATAACTCTTCTTCTGAAGAAAAAGGNAAATCAATACTAAGNGTACCAAACTTTTCATTACTTAAAATTAGTGGAAAACAAATAAAGGATTCCTCTGTCATCGATGAATTACTGTATTCATCAATTAACATTGAATCTTTATCAAGGTGCGGGATTATAACAGGTTCTTTTGAATCAAGTACCTTTTTAGTNATTTCTTTCCATCTTTGAAACGATTTAGACTCAATTTCTTTTGGTGTAATTCCGTATGCAACTTTTATATTTAAATCTTCCGTGTAAGGCTTAACAATTGTTAATACAGCTTTCATAAAACCAAATTCCTGATTTAACAATTCAAAAATTTTACTTACAGAATCTTGTAAATTTAAAGAACTACTTAAAATGCTTGATGCATTATGGAGTAATGTAAATTCTTTTGAACTTGAGATTCGATTAACATCATGTACTAATGTAGACATAACGAAAAATATATCACATATAAATTTTTGATTCAACATTTGTTACATTTTTGTANAAGAAAAATGAATACTCTACATTTTTTCAATTTTTTGCTACAGTTTTGATATGAAACATTCAAGATACTTAAATGCTGCAAAACAACAAAATAATGAAAGACCTCCAATTTGGCTAATGAGACAAGCTGGTCGATATCTTCCTGAATACAAAAAAGTTAGACAACATTATACTTTTACTGAAATGATTTCAAATCCGGAGATTGTTACAGAAATCACGTTACAGCCTATCAAGCGTTTTGGTTTTGATGCCGCTATTTTATATTCAGATATACTTGTTGTTCCAAATTCTTTTGGGTTACATTTTGATTTTATTGAAAAAAAAGGACCCACATTAAAAGAATCAAATGATATTCCATTTTTAAAAGATAGTTTTTCAAAACCTTATGATTTATCAACCTGNCAATTTGTTTTTGATTCGGTAAAATTGTTAAAGCAAGAACTTCCTCAATACGAGATCCCGCTCATAGGCTTTGCTGGCTGTCCGTTTACAGTTGCTTGTTACATTATCGAAGGACACTCTTCCAAGACCTTTCCACGAGTCATGAATATGATTAAGCATGATAGTAAAACGTTACACANCATACTTGATGCCTTAACTAAAGCTACTATCGACTACCTAATTGGNCAGATTAAAGCAGGGGTTGATGCTATTCAATTATTTGATACCTGGGCATGTTTACTTGAGTCGGAAAATTATATTAATTTTACTTATCGCTATATTGAACAAATTTGTCAGGCNCTTANNCCNTATAANATTCCCATNACNTTGTTTAGTAAAAATACAAAAGCCTATATNAACCAACAAACTGAATTACCCATCAATGTAATAGGTGTTGATGCCTTTATGTCATTACAAGATGCAAGAAAAATTGTTGGAACAACACTTTCTTTACAAGGCAACTTAAATCCAGAGCTTTTACTAGGTGATAAGGATACTTTAAAAAAAGAAGTTTCACATATTTTAACAACTATGAAAGATGATTCNGGATTTATATTTAATCTTGGTCATGGCATTTTACCTACTACTCCCATCGAAAATGTAGAACTTGTAGTTGATATGGTAAAAAATGCCTAAACACTGCCTCATTATTGGAAGTGGTGCAATTGGGTCATTTTATGGTTATAAACTTTCTAAATCAGCTACNATNATTAGTNTTCTAGCTCGATCAAATTATGAACATATTAAAAAAAATGGNATCATTATAAGACTCCCTGATCAAACAGAAGANACGTTTACGCCAAACTATGTATTAAAACAAGGTGATTTGGCGCCCTCAGTTCAATATGATTATATTCTTATTTGTACAAAAGTTTTACCATCTGTAGACTTTAAAACACTTATTCAGCCTTATTTAACAGCAAAAACAACCCTTGTTTTAATTCAAAATGGGATTAATATTGAAGCCTTTTTTCAAAAAGTGTTTCCGCAACATGAACTTATCTCAGGTTTAGCATTTATTTGTGTTTCGCGATTGGCACCAGGCTTAGTTCATCATCAAGATTATGGAAAATTAACATTAGGACATTTNCCTTCTGGATCAAGCCAATCATGTAAAGACTTGGTTAAACTNTTTTGTGATGGTGGTACGGATTGTCATTTAGCTGAAGATATTGCAAAAGAACGTTTTATTAAATTACTATGGAACGCGCCTTTTAATCCACTTTCTGTCTTAAATGGAGGNGNNACNACNCAAACTNTNTTGGCATCTAAAGANANAGAAATNCANGTNCGATCAATAATGAAAGAGGTTCTTATTCTGGCTNATGCTGAAGGCTANAGTATATCNACCACATTAATTGATANNATGATTGAAAATACAAAGAAAATGACACCTTATAAAACCAGTATGCTATTAGATTATGAACAAGGTTTGGAACTAGAAACTGAGGCTATTTTAGGTAATAGTTTAGCAATTGCTAAAAAACANTCTCTAAAGGTCCCATTTTTAGAACGCTTGTACAATGATTTAAATAAAATTAATTAACTCGCTGTGATAATGTTATAGTCNGATTCTGAAACAGGCTGAATTGATAATCGCATTCCTTTTTTAATCACTAACATATTCGCTAATTCGGGCCTATTTTTAATTTCTTCTAAAGAAATCACTTTTTTNAATTTTTTTACAAATTTCACATCAACCATCATCCAAATNGGCTTTTCTTCAGTAGCTTTTGGATCAAAATACTTAGATGTTGCGTCAAGTGCAAAATAATCAGGGTAAGACTCCTTACAAACTTCCGCTAAGCCCACAATGCCTGGAGGNTTTGTATTAGAATGATAAAACAATACTTTATCCCCTATTTTCATTTGATCCCGCATAAAATTTCGAGCCTGATAATTGCGTACGCCTTCCCATTGCGTAATGCCATCTTTTTGAAGGTCGTCTATTGAATAAGCTGAAGGCTCTGATTTCATTAACCAATACTGAGTCATTTAATCCTCCTTAAAATACCTAATATTTTTAATCTGTATATTATCTGTAGTTATAGCATAATCTGCTTGTAATATACATCTAAATTGTCCCTGTTTGTATATTGATAAAATATNCTGGTCAGATTTCAATAAGCTAAAGTTTGTTTGACTTATTTTTTTAACAAATCCATTTTCATATTGATNATANANCCATTGTTTAGNNNCAACNTTAATAACATAAGGAATTTCTTGAAAAAATATAGGAGCTATATTTAGCCCTGATGTTGCTGCTAAGAGAGCCTTTCTATACTGATTTTTATAATAAATAATTTTTTTTAAAGATATTAACTGACTGACCAAGCTCGTTAAAATAATCAAAGAAATACTCATTAGAATTGTGATTTTTAACAATAAAAACCCATTATTNGANTTTTTTAGAAACATAGAGTTATATTTGACTTTTCTGAACTTAAATCAAAACAATCAGACCTATTTTTCAAAAANGAATAATANACACTATTTTTAGTTAAATAGCGCTTAATTCCATTTACTTCNCGAACAACTTTATTGGAAAAAANATAATAATGTATTCGATTATTATCTTGATAAAATGATACATTATCAATGCCCATTATTATATGATCTGCGGTGTTTTTATCTTGTCTTATGATNGTATCTAGAAAAATTTCTTCTGTTTTTATATTAATCTGATNTTGTATCACCATTGTATAACGATTAAAAAGNATAAAAAAATTAATAACTATAGGTAAAATTAGAGACGTTATTGCCAATGCAACTACTATTTCTAATAAACTNATTCCTTTTTGGTNTTTATAATAAGCGCTAGTCATTAAGTCTTAATAGCTCAAATTTAATATATTCATGATTTATTATTAATGCATTCACCGAAGGTGTTATTTGTTGACTAATTATNTTGGTCTCAGTAAANGTATTTTTACTATTTGCCTGCATTAAGTGATTAAAAGAATCCATTGAATTATCGTAATGACTGATTTGATTATTGATATTTAGACTTAACAACTGAACTATTTTTAAACAATGTAACGATAAAATAATGAGTATCCATAAACTCAATAAGATTTCTATTAGGAAAAATCCTTTTTTTATTTGATTGATAATAAAGAGACCCCCACAGGAAACGAAATTTTTCTTGTAATATATATACTTTCTATAAAAAGTGTTCCTGCATACTTTGTCGTAAAACTTGATTTAAAGCCTAGTCCATTTAATCGATTTATTCTTAAANTTACATAATTNGGAAAAATCAAATAGTTATTATAGTTATGGCTTCCTGAAATCATTAATAAACCCTTATCCTGATTTATTTCAACATCAACATCAGCATCAGTCACTAATGAATAATATTGAGATTCAATTAAGTTTAGTAATGCTATTTGTGTGTTAGCTGTTAGTTCTATTTTGGGTACTAAATTAAAAAGAGGAACTGATAAACTGGAAAATAGACATACTAAAAATAACACTATGAGCGTTTCTACTAATAAAAAGCCTTTACCCATAAATCCAAAATACTATTTGATCCCCAAAAAAATAATCTATCCAAAAACCAATAATTAAAAATGGACCAAATGCTAAATAATCATTTTTTTTTGCTTTTTTAAAAACCAATAAATATAAACCCAATATACCCCCTACAATTATCCCTGAATGAAGCGAAACTAACATAGATTGTATACCCCAGTATGAACCAATAACACTGAGTAAAATAACATCACCTAACCCAATTGTTTCTGTCTTATAAATCTTGGATGTGATATATCTAATACTAAATAAAATAAAAAAACCTAAACTCGCACCGTATATGGACCCCATAATNGTATCNCTAGAAAGACCAAATAGTACTCCAGTAATACCTAAAAAGANATTTATACTCAAAGGCAATAATTTAGTTTCTAAATCAGAAAAAAATAAAATTAATGAAAAATACGAAAACAAGCTAAATTTTAAATAGCCCAGACTATAACCATAAGCATTAAACCCATATAAAAACATTAAAACTGTGATCACCTCAACAATTAAATATCTAAAGGGTATTTTTTCTTTACAATAATGACACTTCCCCTTCAAAAAAATAAAACTTAGAATAGGAATCAAATCAAAAAAAACCTAATTGATGTTTGCACATGGTACACTTTGAGCGATCTGAAACAATATTAAGCTCTCTTGGCAATCTGTAAATTAGCATATTTGCAACACTACCTAAAATTAAACTTAAAATTATAATTATAAATAAATTAATCATTACGGCCTCTTAATTGTTTTAAATAATTCATTCTTTGATCTTCAAAAAAACTTAAATAATTTGACGTTCCAAAATCTGGATAACTCCATGGTAAAACGGAATAGTTCTTATCTTTAAATGTATATGTCAATTCGGCATATATATTTTGGTTTAACGGGATTCTATGGGCGTAATTCTTAGTGGTTAAGAGTATAACATTATGTGCTGATAGTGTTCCAGGATCAATATTTACAGTACGTTTATTGTTTACCATAAATTCATTTTCTAATTTAACTGCTTTAATTTTTTCTAAGTATGATTCAAATTCTGATATTAATGGATTGATAACTAAAAAGATTTTCTTTAAATTATTACCCATTTCATTTTTATAGTAAGTCGTATGNGAAAAATCAAATTCATCAGACCTGCATTCAATTTTTCCGAATAGCTGACTAATTTTACTTTCTAATAAATGTTTATCTACAGATTTAGCTGTAATCAAACCAATAAATAGTTTTACTTTTGCCATTAATTANTAACTTAAAATAGCTTTTCTACTGCAGACCTAAATTTATCAATGGGTTTGTATCCCATAAAAATTTCAGAACTTTCTCCATTTTTATCAAGAATGATTGAAAATGGGATTCCCACTGGTGGTGGAAATTTATTGTATATAGCTTTATTTGCCATGATTACAGGATAATTAAATTTTTGATATTTATGAAAATTAATAACATCTTCTAAATATTCATCTGTAGAAATACCAACAATTTCAAACGGCTTATCTTTATACTCTTCTTTTAATTGCATCAAATTAGGTATTTCAACTAAACATGGACCACACCANGTTGCCCAAAAGTTTATTATTGTTACTTTATTTTCGATTTGATTAAAATTAAATTTGTTACCTTGAATCGTTCTAAATGTAGTTTGANTACTTCCNTGNGCAGTAATAATTAATATTGCAAATATAATTGCAATAAATAAAGCGCCTATTACTCCTATTATTTTTAATAATGACTTATTTTTCATTTATTTATCTAATAACTTTCTTTATTTCATTGTCGAGGTCAGCTAAATTACCTACATACCCGTTAATTAATATTTTTGGTGTTGAACTAATATTTAATTTCTGAACTTCACTGAGATCTTGATTCAGAGCCATATTTGGCATTGACGACTTTAAACACGACTGAAGTTTTGTTTTATCGTAGTTTAAAGATGATAGTGTTGTTAATAAATTATTATAGTTTAAAATGTCCTGGTATTTATATACTAAATCACTATANTCTAAATACTTNTCTTGTTTGTTCATNCANTAACCATATAATGCTAAATTTTTAGAAAANGANCCCATAATAGGAAAATGCCTATACTCAACGTTTATTTTATCAGGGTGTTGCTTCATTCTTTCTTTTAACTCGTTGTGAAATGTTTTACAGTGTTTACACTTATAATCTGAAAATACTACCAAATTTATTGCTGCTGAAGATGCTCCAAAACGTATCTCTTGATATTGATTTTTATCAAGTAAAACTTTTTCAATTGTAGGAAGTGTAATTTTTAATTCATATTTTTTTGCAAGTTCTTTGACAAGTTCATTTTTATACANNANATANTGATCACTTCTTAACTTATTTCTNACTTGNTCAATGGTTACAGAAGGATAATTAATTTTTACTTTTTCAAACTCCTCATTCAGCGATGCATCAGATATTTTTATTCTCATACTNGTATATTTATTTAAGAANTCAACCTTATTCATATTATTTTTTTTGGCTTCTTCTTCGATTAAAAAATCATANATAACTTCATTTTCAATTTTATCTTTTTGTTTATACACTTCTTGTAATGCTACGCCACCTGCAGTAACTAAATCGGAATAAGATATAGTTTTAAATGTTGTTGTTGCAANANCNGANCTTAGTGNAGAATTTGGGGTTCCTTGNTTATTATCAACAACTAAGTAGCCNAANATAATTGATACTGCAATAAGAGAAATAATTACAATATTTGAAATTTGCTCTCTATTTAACTTTTTCATAAGTCCCTCTTTTGTTTAAGTTTAATAAATATTATAAGGATAACTATTGTAGCAGAAAGTGTACAGAATATACAAAATGATCTGATAATAAAAAACTGAATTGACATCAAACCCAATGAAACAAAACCNCCTGTNTAAACNACTATANCTTCNAGTTTATTTAAAAAAATATTGTCTTTAGTTGTTTTTATAAAGATATATATTAAANTTGCAAAAAANATCATCCCATANAAGCCGAGNGGAAAGCCTAAAAACATACCNTAAGAACTGGATAACACTTTTTCACAACTNGTTCCGATGATGCAGCTATCAGACTTTGTTAAATGTTTATATGTTAGGTAAGNAGCATTTGCAAAACCAATAAAAGCTAATGAAATTTTAAAATTGTTTAACATAACAAAATTTTACTGTTAATTCATAAACTTTTCCACTAAATCTTGACTAAATGCTACAGAGATTAAGATAATAGTAATAGTAAATATAAAAAGGCAATCAAATGTACAAAAAATCAGAGTCGTGGAAAATGTTTAATCAAATCTCTGGNACGTATGATTTNCTTAANAATATTTTATCCGTTGGCATTCACAAAAACTGGAAATCTAAAATCAATTCATTCTTTCCAATACATACTAATTTAAAAGTACTTGATATTGCTACAGGTACTGGNGATGTGATTTTTTCAATAATGGATAAAAAAAATGGAGATATTCAAGAGATTAAAGGAATGGATTTATCTATTGATATGATGGATATTGGGAAAAAAAAATGTGAAAAAAAAGCGTATAAAAACAAAGTTTCTTTTTTAGAAGGCGATGCCTGTAANATACCTTTTGACGATCAGTTTTTTGATGTTATTACAATTTCTTTTGGCATACGAAATGTTAGTAATTATANGCAAGCACTTTCTGAAATGAAACGAGCTATAAAAGATAATGGTAAAGTTATTATACTTGAGAGCTCAATTCCGTCTAATGGCTTTGTTAAACTCTTCTATCTTTTATATTTTAGGTACATTCTGCCTATCATAGGTGGACTTATTTCNGGAAAACTNAAAGCTTATAAATATTTAAACAAAACCACAGAAGAGTTTCCTTCTGGAAATCACTTTAAAGAAATTTTAGAGCAAATTGGCTTTAAAAATGTATTAGTTAAACCATTAGCGTTTGGAATATCGTCAATTTATGTAGCAGAAAAATGAATTATGAAAAAATTATTCGTACNATAGACTTACTTGAAAATTTACTTATTGCTAGGTTAGAGTCTTTTTCAAAAGATAACTTTCCAAACCATTTCACATTGCCGATTCACGGTCTTGAAGTTGATTTATTAGATTTTTTAGATGCCTGCTCTGTCAATGATAAGATATATTTTAAAAGCTTATATGATGACTCTGAAATACTTACTTTCGGATGCAATAAAAAAATTGTTTCAAAACTTACAAATACAGAAAAGCACTTTAATACTATTAATCGAATCAACAAGGATAAATTAAGTCGGTTTTATGCAATCTTATCNTTNCAAGATCATCACACTGATAAAGATCCTACTTGGTCAAATTTAGATGAAAGCATTTATATTCAACCCTTAATTGAAATTATAAAGAAAAAAAATAATGATGCTTTTTTATATGTTCATTACGATAAAAAAGAATCAGATTACATCGAGTTTTTTTTAAATTTTTTTAAGCAGCTTAAAGAATCTGTCNCTNTAAATGCTCCAAAACAACTTGAATCGTTTAAGTTTGAGCAATTTCCAAACAAAAAAGATTGGAAAGAAAACCTTTCTCTTGCCATCGAAGAAATGAATTCGAGTGTTTTACAAAAGGTTGTTTTATCAAGAAAAAGTATAGCAACATTCAAAGATAATATTGATGGATGTAAATTATTAAAATTATTCATGGGAAGAGAAAAAAACTGTTCNGTTTTCTATTACGAACAAACGAAAGAATCAATCTTTTTTTCAATCACCCCTGAAAAGCTCTATTTACGACATAAAGACTATATTGAAGTTGATGCCATAGCAGGAACAAGATCAATTAGTGATAATGGNTTTTATTCAGGAGAATTGTTATCGAGTACCAAAGATCACTTAGAACACGAACTTGTTGTTCAAGGCATCATNAATAATTTACAACGTGTTTCTGGTGGAATAAAAATTAAATACAAACATCAATTAGTTAAACTATCAAAAGTACAGCATTTAAAAACNTTAATNACNGCAAAACTTAATAAAGATAGCGATGATTTTAAACTTATTTCATCTTTACAACCAACGGCTGCAATTGGAGGNACTCCTAGAGANGATGCTTTAAAATGTATTTCTAAAATTGAACAATTTAACCGNGGTTTTTACACAGGTATTGCAGGTTTAATTACAAATGAATATACAGAGTTTTTAGTTTTAATTAGATCATGTTTAATTCAAGCAAATTTAGTGCACTTTTATGTAGGTGCNGGAATCGTCCCAGAGTCCAACCCTGAAGATGAATGGGAAGAACTGAATTCTAAATTAGCGAATTACATGGAAGGTCTAAATGAACTTAGTCGAATTTAAACATATTTCACATTGCTGGGCAGCTTTAACAGCTGAAGAACTTTACAGATTGGGTTGTCGTGATATTTGTATTGCTCCAGGGTCAAGATCAACGCCCTTGGTTATGGCTTTTGCAAATCATAAAGACCTTCAATGCCATACCCATTTTGATGAACGCTCATTAAGCTTCTTTGCATTAGGCTTAGCAAAAGCTTCCTTAAAACCGGTTGTTATTGTAACTACCTCAGGCTCTGCTGTTGCAAATCTTTTACCAGCAATTGTTGAAGCTTTTCAAAATAAAATTCCTTTATTAATTTTATCTTCTGATCGGCCCTATCAACTACATTATCATGGTTCGAACCAAACCATTTCTCAGGAACANATCTTTGGATCTTATGTTAAATTATTTCAAACTATTCCTAGTCCAACTGATACTATTTCTCCAAAATGGCTTTTGGCTACCTTAGATGAGGCTTTTTTCGAAATGCAAACCCATGACCCTGCTCCAGTGCATTTAAATTTCATGTTTGAAGAGCCCTTTTTTAATCAAAGCAAATCTTTTGACTATTATTTAAAAGATATTTTTGAATGGANAAAATCAAANAAAACTTTTAAACATATTAACCCAATTACACCACAACTCACTGCAGACCATAAAATTGAAGACTCATTTGAAAATACATTGGTATTAATTGGTCANATTAATAATGACGTTGATGCCAGACTGATATATGATTTTTGTGAATCCAATAAATTGCCTGTTTTAGCCGAATGTCATTCAAAGTTATTTGGTCTTGAAAAGATAATCAATCATGTCGATATNTTTATCGATTTGTTTCTAAAAACTAACCAATCTAATTACACTATTTTGTTTTTTGGNGAACAACTTATATCTAAAAAATGTTTTAGTCTTATTTCAAATGCAACAAAATGTATCCATATTACTGATAAGTTCGCCTCAAATAATCCCTCTTTTAAGACTGATTTAACTTTAAAATCAACTTATGAGGATAATCTTACTTACTTAAATCAATACCACTTAATTCCAAAAAATACTTGGACTGAATTTATTTCTAAAACAAAAACAGCCCTGTATTCGCGGTTAGAAAAAATACGTTTTAGCACTATCTCCGAAATTTCTGTGATGGATAAATTATTTTCAAAATTAGAAAAGTCCTCTTTAATTTTTATTGCTAATAGCCTTTCAATACGACTCTTAAATAGTCATATANCTTCAAAAAAACATCATATTATTTATGCTAATCGAGGTGNAAGTGGCATTGATGGAAATTTATCAACAGCCATAGGAATAGCTAAAAACAAAGGTAAAGAATTATATTTTATATGTGGTGATTTGACTTTTTTATATGATTTAAATGCATTGGTTTTACTNGAACAAACTAATGTTGTTGTAAAAATTTGCTTGTTAAACAATAATGGTGGCAAAATTTTTACTTTTCTTCCTATTCAAGAACACTTTACATCGTTAAACCCTTATTTTACGACCCCTCATAACTTAAAAATGAAGTATATAGCGAAGCAATTCAATTTAAATTATGATTTTGTTTCAGACGATTCCTTTGCAGACTTAAGTTCAAAAACAACCCAATTTATACATAATGAAAAGTCATGTTTGCTAGAATGTTTCTTTGATGAAAATAATACAAAATTACATTTAAAATCATCTACTGAAGATTTTCTATAAATTAGGATTAATAAATAGATTCATCATATGTTACACTAAGAACCATGTCTAATTTATTTAAAAAACGAACAAAAATTATAGCTACATACGGGCCTTCCTGTAAAAACATTAAAGTTATTGAACATTTAATTCAGAATGGAACCGATCTATTTAGATTGAATATGTCCCATAATGACGATCCTCAGGAATTAGCTACAATAGTTAAAAATATCCGAAAAACGGCTAAAAAACTTGATAAGCATGTTGGGATATTTTGCGATTTACAAGGTCCTAAAATACGTGTAGGTGAATTTTCAAATGGACCTGTTCATTTAAAAAAAAATAACCTTGTGACGTTAACCTCGGAAAAGGTTGACTGCACAGACAAAAAAATGTTCGTAGATTATAAAAATATCGCTAATGATGTCAAAATTGGAGATGTTGTTTATATTGATGATGGAAAACTTTCACTTACGGTTTCAAAAGTTGATAACAATGATGTTATTTGTAAAATTAATGTTGGCGGTAAAGTATCAAATCATAAAGGTGTAAACTTTCCTCACACAGTTTTAAGTATTCCTGCTTTTACAGAAAAAGATAAAAAAGACACGTTAACTGGAATCAAACTTGGTATTGATTATATTGCTTTGTCTTTTGTTTCAACGAAATATGATGTCGTTTCGTTTAAAGAGTATTTATATAACTCAGGTGGTAATGATATTAAAGTCATTTCTAAAATTGAAAAGAAACAAGCCGTTGAAAATTATTTAGGNATTATCGAACAATCTGATGCAATAATGGTTGCTCGCGGAGATTTAGGTGTTGAAGTTGGNATAGAACATGTTCCAAAACTACAAAAAGAAATTGTTCAAGAGTGTAATAAGAAAATTAAGCCCGTTATTGTGGCNACNCAAATGCTTGAAAGTATGATTCACTCAACNACAGCTACTCGTGCTGAAGTGTCAGATATTGCGAACGCCATTTATGATAACTGTGATGCCGTAATGCTATCAGGTGAAACGGCTGTTGGCNTTGATCCNGCTAATGTTGTAAAAGTAATGAGTGAAATTTGTTCTGCAGCAGACTTACATTTAATAAAAATGAAACAAGAAACCATTATGTATAGAAAAAAAATATTTGAATTTGATACTGTTGCGACATCTATTTGTAAAGCTGCAGATCAAATTGCNGAAGAAAATGACGCAAGAGTTGTTATGTCATTTACAAGNTCTGGAAATACTCCATTGATTGCCTCTAAAATCAATTCTACTATCCCTATTATTTCTCCCACAGATGATGAAAATATTTGTAGAAGAATGAGTTTATATAAAGGTGTAACGCCTATGATGATGCCAAAAATGTATTCTGATATCCAACGCTGGACAGATATGATTAAAATAGCTGTTAAGCATGCTTTAAATTTAGAATGGGTATCGAAGGGTGACCGAATTGTTGTTACTGCAGGTATTCCAATAGGTCAATCAAATGGAATTAATTCAATACGAATAATAAATATATAATAGGAGAATTTTNAATGAGTAAACGAATATATAATTTTAGTGCTGGTCCTGCCACAATGCCNTTTGAAGTGTTAGATCAAGCTAAATCAGAACTTACTAGTTTTAATAATTTAGGGCTTTCAATTATAGAAATGTCCCATCGCTCAAAATCGTTTTTGAATGTTATTGATACAGCAAAAAGTAATATTATTTCTTTATTATCAGTTCCAGATGATTATGATGTTTTGTTTTTACAAGGTGGTGCAAGTCTACAATTCTCTATGGTTGCGCAAAACTTGTTGCTAGAAAACAAGAAAATTAATGTTTTAAATACTGGTGTTTGGACTAAAAAAGCTATTAAAGAACTTAAAAAAGAGGCTGAGGTTGATATAGTTGCATCTTCAGATGATAAAAACTTTACATATTTACCCGATTTATCAAACTGTGATTTTTCGAACTCATCATTTACGTATATGTGCTCAAATAATACTATTTATGGTACACAGTTCAAAGATTTTCCAGATACAGGAGATAGTCCTCTTGTTGCTGATATGTCATCTGATATTCTTTCAAGACGTTTGGATATTTCAAAATTTGGTTTAATTTTTGCTGGTGCACAAAAAAATATTGGTCCTTCTGGTGTCACCATTGTAATTATAAAGAAAGACTTAGCCAATCGAGTTAAAGAGACCATTCCATCAATGCTTCAATATAAAAGTTTTATTGACTCAAACTCTTTGTATAATACGATACCTACTTTTCCAGTTTATTTTATTTCACTTGTTACATCTTGGATTATTGAAAAAGGTGGCTTGAGTGAAATGGAGAAGCATAATCAAAAGAAAGCTGACCTTTTATATGATTATATCGGAAAAAGCGATTTTTATTATTCACCTGTTAACAAAGAAGATCGTTCTTTAATGAATGTTGTTTTTAAAATAAAAGCGGGTGAAGAACTTGAAAAGAAGTTTGTTGATGAAGCAACAAAAGCTGATTTAGATGGACTAAAAGGTCACCGTTCAATTGGAGGATTAAGAGCTTCAATATATAACGCAATGACATTAAAAGGTGTTGAAACATTGGTTCAATTTATGGACGAGTTTAAAGATAAAAATTAATAAATCATATTGACTTTAAACTTAATATTACATAATATTCATAACAAATAGAGGTGTTTGATGGCTAAATTAATTTTAAATGACGAAGAAATTGATGTACCTGATGGTGAAAACATTGTTGACTTTATAGAAGAAGCAGGTGTTCCTATCGGTTGTAGTAATGGTGTATGTGGAACATGTGAAGTTGAAATNATTGATGGTATGAATAACTTGTCTGAACTAAATCAAGAAGAAGAAGATTTAGGAATGGAAGGAAACAAACGATTAGGTTGTCAGTGTAATTTATTATCTGGCACTGTTAAAATGACATATTAATCTAAATGATACATTTTACAACTGATAAATCAGTTGATCTTGATTTAATAATCGACTTATATGAAGAGTCCTTTATAGAAATAAAGAGACCCACTTCCAGTAAAGATGAAATGAAATCGCTCTTTGAACATGCAAATTTGGTTGTATGCGCCTGGGATAATTCNAAATTAATTGGAATTTGTAGAGGATTTACTGATTTTAGCTTTGTAACTTATATTGCTGATTTAGCAGTCACTGAAAAATATCGAAATAAAGGAATTGGAAAAAGTCTACTTGACTATGCTTTTAACTACTCAGAAAAATCGAAGCGGTTGGTTTTATTATCAAATGANTCAGCAAATTCTTACTATAAAAAATTAGGCTTTGAAANACATAACCGAGCTTGGATTTTAACAAGAGATTAAAGATTATTTCTTTTTATGTTGCTGNGATAACTCAACGTANTTTTTTGCCCAAGCGACATTTTTCATATAAGGGCTTTCTTCATATANTTTAATTTGTTTNGCTGGCACNCCTGCCCACATAGAGCCTTCAGGAACAATTTCATTTTCTCTTACAACAGCACCTGCACCAATAATGGCTCCTTTTTTAATAATAGCTCCATTTAAAATTATGGCACCCATTCCTACCAAAACAGCATCTTCAATCGTNCANGCATGAATAATTGCNCGGTGACCAATTGTAACATCATTTCCAATAGTACATGGAATATCGTTTTCAAGATGAATAACAGATAAATCTTGGATGTTTGTTCGTTCCCCTATTTTTATATAATTTATGTCGCCTCTTAATACTGAACCATACCACACAGATGAATTAGCACCAATTTGTACATTACCAACAACAGTTGCTGATGAAGCAATAAAAATATTATGTTTATTTATAAATTTATCTGTATTTATATCTTTCGGTAAATCTGTTTTGTCCATAAGTGTATTATAATATTTTTATTTGCAGTTTGACATGATAAAATATAACATATTCATGAGGAGGCTTATCAATTGGAAACTAAAAATACGGTTAATGTATCTACAGAATTAGAATACAATGATGGTTTAGGTGATNTATTACGAGAAAAAGAACGACTTGAATTTAGTTGGATAAAAACCTCTACAGTTCTTATTTTTCTTCTTGCTGTTATTATCGCNACAGCATCNTTTTTATTAAATACTGGAAAATCTATTCTTGATTCACAATCGACCCAGGCTATTCCACTAGAAGATAAGCTTAAAAGTACTCCTATTAATAAAGACGAAAANCCAGCTGTAATAAATAAAAAAATTAGCCCAGAAACGGCACAACAACAGCCCATTAAAAATGTAAAAGCTAAGGNATCAATTTCTTCAGCTAAAATTAACAAAGANCCTGTTCCTCCCATCAAAAAAGTTAAAAAAATAGTTCCTCCAACTATAAAATCTAGTCCTTATAAATTTAAAATTATTGCGGGTTCATATAAAAATAAAAAGTATGCTAATCAACAGGTCTCAAACTTAAAGAAAAATGGATTTGATGGATTTGTTAAACCTGAAACATTAAGCAATGGCTCTATTTTATACAAAGTTCAAGCGGGTGCTTTCAAAACAAATGAAGCNGCGAATACTATGAAAACTAAGCTTAAAAAAATAGGTGTAGATAGTTATATATCTTCTAATTAATGCTTCCTTTGTATCTAGCGTCTAAATCAGAAAGGCGCTTTACTATTTTAAAAGAATTGGGGATTAACTTTACTGTTATTCCAAATCTATTAAATGAAGAAACTCTTGAACGAAAACATGGACGGATTAGAAATCAGCTTAAGCATTTATGTTTAAGAAAGGCATTACATTCAATAAACGATTTAAAAGGCTGGTTGTTAACGGCTGATACTATAATTTATTTTAATGAAATGGTTATTGGAAAACCACAATCGCGTACTGATGCTATAAAGACACTCTCTCTACTTTCCAATCAGAGTCATCAGGTTATTACAGCATGTTGTTTGTATAATACGATAAGCCAAAAACATTACTTTTGTTCAGATAGTGCNGAAGTAACATTCAATGAACTTTCTCTTGATGAAATAAAATATTATATAGATAGTAAAAAACCTTTTGATAAGGCAGGATCTTATGGAATTCAAGATATTCCAGAGGGTTTTTTAAAAAATCTNAANGGCCACTACTCTACCGTTTTGGGACTTCCAAGACCAAAAATNAAATTACTTTTAAAACATATATACACTTAAGTATTGATAGTTTATAATTAGGTTATGTCAAATTTTTTCAAAAAACTTTTTCCATTATTATCTAAGGATTTAGGTATCGATTTAGGTACTAGAAACACTGTTGTTTACTCTCCTGGAGAAGGAATTGTTTTGAGTGAACCNTCAATGGTTGCTTTAGATAAAAAAACAGGTTCTGTAATGGCTACTGGATATGCTGCTTATAACATGGTTGGACGAACTCCAGGTAATATTATAGCCGTTAGACCAATGAAAGATGGTGTGGTTGCCGACTTTAATATTGCGGAAAAAATGTTTGCAGCCTTTGTAAAGAAAACAAAACTTGTTGGAAAATTTAAAAAATCACGTATTTTAATTGGTATTCCCTGGGGTATTACTAACGTTGAAAAGCGAGCTGTTTGTGATGCAGCTTTTCAAGCTGGAGCTACTGAATCTTTATTAATTGAAGAACCCATGGCGGCCGCTGTAGGAGCTGCACTTGATGTAACTGAACCAAGAGGAAAATTAATTGTTGATATAGGTGGAGGAACAACTGAAGTAGCAGTTATTTCTCTTTCTGGNATTGTTGTTTGTAAATCTATTCGTGTTGCTGGTGATGAATTTGATGAAGCTATTGTTCAACATTGCCGCCAACATTATAATCTTTTAATTGGTGATCGAATGGCTGAGCGTGTAAAAATAGAAATTGGTTCAGCGTGCCCTTTCGAAGAGGAAAAAACATTAGCTGTAAAAGGAAGAGATTTAGTAAGCGGATTACCTAAAACATTTACACTTTCTTCATACGAAATTAGAGATGCACTGGCAGAGACACTAGCTTCTATCATTAGTACTATAAGATCTACTTTAGAAGACACNCCACCAGAACTGTCTGGAGATATTCTTGCAGATGGAATAACAATGACAGGTGGAGGTTCTCTTTTATATGGGATATGCGAAAGAATAGAAAATGAAACTCAACTTAAGGTTAAACGCGCTAAAGATCCGTTAACATGCGTTGCAGATGGGACCGGTAAAATATTAGAAAATCAGTTATTAATGCAAAAAGTTAGTTCTACTATTACAAGTCGAAATACTGTTTAAACCAAGATAATATTTTTTCTTTATTTGTGTCATCATCATCAGTGAATAGTACTATACTATTTAATCTATTCATAAGATCTGTAAAAAACATTTTCTTTTTTTCAACTAAAAATAATTCGACTTCTTTTTTGTTTTCTTTGTAACAGTTTTTTAAAATATCATTAGATAGTTTCACATTTTCTTTATAAATAGAATACTTATCCGCTTCATTTTCAATATAATTAAGATCATAATCAAGATTAAACTGACTTATAAAGTCAGTTATTACGTCTTCTAAAAAATTAATAACAATATTAATGATTGATTTAGANTCTGTCTGNCTCCACTCTTTTTCCAATTGGTCAAAATTTATCGAATAGTCGTTGTTAATATAGCGTGCCAGTAATGTAATAATTATATTTGAGTATGTATACATTGAAGTAATTTCTGTATCGTAAAACCAGGTATCAGAAAAATAAATCCAGAAACATTGCTCAGCTTTTATATAATCTGTTTTGGCTATTTCAATTAAAGAATAAAATACTCCACATAACTGATCGTTTTTAGGGGNAAAATCTGCAAGAATTTCTAAAATGCATTCAATAATCGTTTCATCAATATTTTGAAAAGCTTCAGCGAATGATGCGAGTTTTAGGGGTAATACATCATGCTGAATACTTGCATGACCTAATTCATGCATTAATACGTTATGAGAAACATGATTTTCAATTTGCTCTAATCTATTACTACTATTTACCTTACTAAAGACAATATCTTTTATTTTGCTTGAGCAAAGATGAGGAAGTGGAAGATTACTATTTTCTATTAATTGATTTGAACTCCATTTAATTNAAACAATGTTTTTTATAGCTTCCATTCTTATAAGTATCGTTTGTTCATTAATCATTGCAGCCATTGCGGTGATAATATTGGGAGTAAAAGCAAGCTCTTTTGTTAAAAAATGGATATTAAAATCACCAATTTTTTTGTATGTTCCTTCTCCTACTAAAATTTCTATTTGATCATTATATTTACCCCATTGAATCATTTTGNTTGAACCAAGAACTCTAAATAGCAAATTAATCTGCTCAAAATCTTGGATTGGAAACGATACCCCATCAAATATAATTTTATATTGATCAATATCTTGAGTCATATGCTCACTTTTTTTTAACGAAATTTTTGATAGATTGATACTATTATTTTTAAAAAGTGCTAGGTTTTCCTTNTAATCATGAAGCTCATCTTCATTAAATACATTATTATTTACCAAATCTTGAATAATATAATAAATAAAAAAAAGAACTTGAGACATTAACTCGACCTCTTTTTGATTTCGGATTTGCNCTTTTTCAGATTTAGAAAATGTTAAGATATACTTTTTAACTTCATCTATTTTATTAGACTTTACTAACTCTATAATTTTATTCATGGTATATGCCCAATTCTTTATATTTAGAAATGACTCTTTTTAAAAGCTGTTCTTTACTTAAACTTTCAGAAAAGAAATGTTGAGCATATACATTAAGAATTTTACTTTCAGCCTTTTTAATATGCTTGCTTAATGTTTTACGATCAAANACTATAAGTTTTAATTTGTTAAAAAAAACATTCCAACATTTTGCTTTATAATCATAGGAAGATTTATCTAAGAATCCTACCTGCTCATTAATATAATCTTCGACGTCGGTTTGAAGCGTAAAAAATGAAACCTTTTTTAATTTATCTATATATTTAATCGATTGAAAAAACTTATTTATTTCNTCAAATTGACTATTTAAAGANNTTACTAANTGGGTGTAGAATGAATTGGGATCTTCAANNTTTAAATCTATTTGAAGCTTTTCAAAATTTATTGATAANTCAGTATTTATTACACTTTGCATAATAATATGAATGAATAATGAATAATCAAACATATATTCATCTTCTGTATCAAAAAACCATGTATCAGATAAATAAAGATAAAATAACTGTGTTGCTTTTTGGGAATCTTTTTTTGCTATTTGCAGAATATTTTTTAATGTTCCTTTTGCATTATTTTNAGAGGAACAAATATCAGCTAAGACTTCATAAATATCATGAAACAATGATGCATTTACTGATTTGGACGCTAAACAAAATCCCACAAAGTTTGTATGCAATATTGAATTTGAAACCTCATGCCCTTTTTCATGAAAAAAAACATTTTCTATAATTTGTTTTTTTATTTGCTCTTCATTTTTATTGGAAAAAAGTTTCAAATATTGCTTTTTAAAATTTAACCCGATATTTTCTTCATCAGTTAAAAACAAAGCATTTATAGTTAACATATTGTCATCAACAACTTTCCACTTAAACTCATAAATTAAGTTAATCGCTTCAGAACGAAGATAAATGTGTTCATCGATATTTAAAGCAGCAAGAGACGGTGGAAGATTTGAAGATCTAACTTCTTCATCTTTTAAAAGGTATGCATTACTTAGCTGGGAAAATATAGTATTTTTTGCGTAAATCAAACTTAATTTTTCATCGAAGNAATATTGTAGTAATACTTTATCAATTTCTAAAAATTTAAGGCATTTATTTAAAAAATCAAAATCTAAGAATGTGTACGTCTTATTATTCAAATTAATTTTNAGCGAAAGAATAACTTTATTTAAATCTAATATAGAATGATTATCGAGATTATACTTATTTTTAATATCATTTAATTGTTTATTAAATTTTTTTTTATCTTGATCATTTATAATATGGTTTACTGGTAATGATAATGAATGTCTTATAAATTCATTTTCTAACACTTCTTTATTATGACTACCCCAATTATTATCTAGACTATTTTTAAGGTATGTTAAAAAAGCATAATCTCTAACATATTCTTTACACTTTAAATCAAATTGTTGAGGAAAATGAATTAAACTTTCTGAAATTTTATTTTTTTTTTTAAAAGTGCTGAATGTTTTATACCGAGTAAATGTTACTGGATTTAAAATAACTTTGTAAAAATCAGACTCTTTCACGAGTTTATGCAGCGGCAGCCTTTGCAGTGGCTTCCATACTTGGGTTAATTAAAGAACTAATTTCATCTTTTTGAATACGATTACTTTCAAGTGCTGTGTGTATTACTATTTGAGCCAATAAAACATCTTTGCTGGTTGGGTCTTCTGCGATATATTCTTTTACGTATGTTGANATACTTTCTTTTAGCTCATCAAATTCTGTATTACGCTTTACACCATCATCGCCTTGCCCAGATGGGGAAATATAATTAATAAATTCAGTTAATTNGTTTTTTTTAATCAAATCATCTAATATTTTTATAATTTCGGAATAATTCTCATTTTCGGTTAAACTTGTTTCATCAATACTTCTTTTCGGATTAAGCTCTGATGCTGGTGAGGGTGTAGAATCTGAAACTTTACCCTCTTCTTTTTTTGTTTCTGGTGAGGATGAAGAAGATGTTAGAGCCTTGGATGTATCAACTTTTTCTGTATTATCATTTTTTTGTGATGTATCTATTTTATTTTGATTTAATGCTGATAGTGTAAATTGTGACATTTGAAGTCCTTATATATAAATTTTTANANAATTATTTCTCAAATTGATGCATTTGTCAATATTACCAACTTTAATAAAAATTCTTNTAAATTATCATATAAACAACTTTATTCTTTCACGAGANTCTTTTATATATTATAATTTTTTTTATGTCAGAAAAATTAAATGAGCTTAAGACTAAATTAAGCCAGTTAGAACAACTAGCCTTAAAAGAAATAAAAAATTCAAAATCTTCATATGAATTAGACCAGGTAAAATCGCAATTTATTGGTAAAAAAAGTGATTTAGCAGCAATTTTGAAAGATGTTTCATTTTTATCAAAAGACGATAAACCATTAATTGGAAAATTAGCTAACCAAATTAAATCATCTTTAAATGATACTATTTCAAAACAAAAAGATCATATTCAACATCTCGAACTTGAAGAAAAACTTTTAAATCAACAAGATGACGTTTCTCTTCCAGCACTAAAGTCTCATGAAGGTTATTATCACCCTATAACATTAACCATTGATCATCTTACAAAATTATTTGGACGATTAGGATTTTCGGTAAAAAAAGGTCCAGACATTGAAACAGACTTCTATAATTTTGAAGCTTTAAATATAGCTGAGCATCACCCTGCAAGGGATATGCACGATACATTTTACTTAAAATCAGGTGCTGTTTTAAGAACACATACATCACCTGTACAAATAAGAACAATGTTAGACCAAAAACCGCCGATCAAAATAATTGCACCAGGGAAGGTTTATCGCTGTGATGCAGACACTTCTCATTCTCCAGTTTTTCATCAAATTGAAGGCCTTTATGTTGACGAAGGCGTTCGGTTTTCAGATCTTAAAGGTATACTAGAATTTTTCTTACGTGAATTATTTGGGCAAGATAAAAATATTCGCTTTCGATCAAGTTATTTCCCCTTTACTGAACCTTCTGTAGAGGTTGATGTGGAATATACGGTTAATGGCAAAACCAAATGGATGGAAATAATGGGTGCTGGAATGGTTAATCGAGAAGTGTTTAGACACGTAAACTATAACCCAGATCAATTATCGGGTTTTGCATTTGGAATTGGAATTGAACGTGTTGCGATGATTAAATATGAAATCGATGATATAAGATTATTTTATGAAAACGACCAGCGTTTTATCAAACAATTTAAAACATTTTAGGAGATACTATGAAATTCCCACTTTCTTGGATAAAAGACTATGTTGATATAACCATTTCTACAGATGAGCTTGTTCATAAATTAACAATGGCTGGCTTAGAAGTTGAGTCAGTTGATTATGTTGGGGATTCAATAAAAGGTATCATAACGGGAAAAATTGAATCTATTGAAAAACACCCTAATGCAGATAAGCTCGTTATAACATCAATTTTTGATGGTAAACAACATCATCAAATTGTAACGGGTGCATCTAATATCTCTGAAGGCGATATTGTGCCAGTTGCACTCCCTGGTTCAACTATAGCTTCTGGCATGACATTAAAAGCTGCTAAATTGAGAGGTATAGATTCTTTTGGAATGCTTTGTTCCGAAAAAGAATTAGGCGTAAGTGAAGAAGCAAGTGGTATTTGGATTTTAGATCCAAACACACCATTAGGTGTAGACTTTTCAGATTATGCACTTCTAAAAGATGCTGTTCTCGATATCGCTATTCTTCCAAATAGAGGAGACTGTCAAAGCATTTATGGATTAGCTCGTGAAATTGCAGCTTTAACTCATCAAAACTTATGTTTACCTGAGCTTGATATTTCTTTATCAAAACTTAATCATGATTTTTCGCTTACTGTAAAGGCCACAGATTTATGTCCTATTTATTCTGGCCGTTACATCTCAAATATCACAAATGGAGCAAGCCCTTTATTGATGAAAAGGCGTCTTGAACTTGCAGGTATACGCTGTATTTCTTTAATTGTTGATGTTACAAATTACGTACTTATTGAATTAGGACAACCTTTGCATGCTTTTGACACCAGTAAATTAGCATCAACTTCTTTTGTTGTTGATACTGCTAAAACAGTTAAAACATTACAAACTTTAGATGAACAAGAAAGATCAATTTCTGATGATATGTTGTTAATTTTTAATGAAGACCCTGTTGCCATTGCTGGTGTTATGGGAGCTAAAAATACTGATGTTGAACTAAATACCCATTCTATATTTTTAGAATCTGCATTTTTTGATGCTCGTCATGTTCGCAAAAACTCAACTTCTTTAGGGTTAAGAACAGAAAGTTCTATTCGTTTTGAAAAAGGTATTAATATTGATTTTGTTGAAACCTCGTCGCTACGAGCCTGCCATCTTCTTCAAAAGTATGGTAACGCAAAAATTGCAGAAAAGTCTTTACTTAAAAAACAAAATTCTGATAAACGATTTATATCTAAATCCATTCCCTATGATACAAAAAAATTAAATTCGTTTTTAGGAAGTCAATTTAAAGATACGGATATTGAAAACGTTTTAATTAAACTTGGCTTTCAGTTTGATCAAAAAAAAGAAACACTTTCTGTTCCAATATGGCGTTCTAATGATATCCAAGAATGGCCCTGTATTGCAGAAGAAGTTGCTCGTGTTATGGGTTTTGATATGATTCCTTCGACATTACCTGCTTCATTTACCATCCAAGATGCAGTTACTAAAAGTGATTTAATGATTTCTACAATCAAATCATTTTTTGTCCATAATGGTTTTTTAGAAACATGTACGTATCCTATGATTTCTGAAGATGAGTTTTCTGATATTAGTCTTCAACAACCAACCCATGATCAAGCTTTAGCCAACCCCATCTCGCCTCAACTTGCTTTTATGAGGCCTACTATGCTGGCCAGCTTAACAAAAATTGTGAGTTATCATGCCTTAAGACAAATGCCAGACAACCATTTTTTTGAAATAGGAAAAACATTTTCAACTGATGGAGCAGAATCTTTGTATTTAGCAGGAGTTACAACAGGTCATATATTCAAAAATAATTATACTCCAGAACACAAAACTCTTACTGATGAACGGTTTACTTTTGTAAAAGGTCTATTTGAAAACTTATTTTCTCAACTTAATCTTCATTTAGAGCTTAGTCAAAACGAACCTCAATCTTGGTTTCATCCAACTCAATGGGTTTCTCTCATGCTTGGTAAAAAAAATGTTGGAAGTATAAATTTAATCCACCCAACCTATTTAAAGCAACATAATATTTCCAATGATGTTGTTTATTTTGAACTTAATCTAACTGACCTATTTTCACTTTCACAACCACCTGTAACTTACAAGCCTTTTTCTCGCTATCCTTCAACCAGACGTGATGTTGCCTTTATTCTAGACAAAAAAATTAGTTTTAGTTCAATTGAAAACCTTATAAAACAGTATCGACATAAAACATTACAAACTTATTTTTTATTTGATCATTTTGAATCTGAGCAACTTGGAAAAGATAAAAAAAGTATGGCAATAGGATTTATTTATCAAGATGAAAAAGGAACTTTGTCTGATGATAAGGTAACAAAATGTCATGATAAACTTTGTCAACGTTTAGTTAATGAACTTAATATAAATATCCGTTAAATAATGTCAGCACCAACAATGACGCCTATGATGCGTCAATATTTTGAAATTAAACATAACTATACTGATTGTATTTTGTTTTTTCGTTTAGGTGATTTCTATGAAATGTTCTTTGATGATGCTACCTTAGCAGCAAAACTTTTGGACCTTACTTTAACGGGTAGAGGTAAAGATGAAAATCGTGTTCCTATGTGTGGCATTCCTCATCATAGCGCTGAGCAATATATTTCTAAACTCGTAAAAATAGGTCATAAAGTTGCGATTTGTGATCAAATTGAAGATGCTTCAGAATCAAAAGGAATTACTAAACGAGATGTAACTCGTGTGATTACGCCAGGAACAGCAATCAATGATACGGTTATTGAATCTGAGTCCAATAACTATTTGTTAGCAATAACACATTCTAAATCTGGATTATGGGGGGTTAGTTTTGTTGATAACTCAACAGGTGAATTTTGTTGTGCAGTTTTTGAAACTGATACTCAGCTTAAAGCTTTTACTGATCAATTAGACCCTCAAGAATGTTTGATTGATGATTCTATTTCACAGGACTTAGAGCTTCATTGTTTAGTTAATAACGTAACTATGCTTACTCAGGAACGATCTAAAGAACAATTTTTAGATCATTTTAGCATTACCCATTTAACAGCGTTTGGATTAAATGATAGTGTCGAAGCTATTCCTGCAGCCTGGTCGATAATTGCTTATTTAAAACAAATGCATCATGATCAACTAAATCATATTAATTTATGTAGACCACTTTTTTATAAAGATCAAATGAAAATAGATAAAGTTTCGATTCGAAATCTTGAATTACTAACCCCTATTCAATCTGACCAAAAACAAGGTTCTCTTTTTTGGGTAATCAATAAAACAAAAACCAGTATGGGCGCTCGGCTTCTGAAACAGTGGCTTAAACAACCGTTAAATAGGCTGTCTGAGATCAATTCAAGACATGACAGCCTAGAAGTTATAAAAAACGATTTATTGTCCAGAGAAGAAATTAGAGAACAATTACAGCAAATTTATGATTTAGAACGCTTACTAGCTCGAATTGCATCAGACTATCATAATCCTCGCGATTTATTAGCTTTAAAAGAATCTTTATTGGCTATATTTGATTTGGCAACTATTTTAGAGCAATTAGACTCCCCACGCTTAACTGAAATGGCAGATTTTTTTAAAGAGATTAATAATCCAAAACATGTATTTAATGAAATTGTTGCCCTGATTAATAAAGCTATTGTTGAGCCAGCACCTCTTTTAATTTCACAAGTAAATTTTATCAAAGATGGGTTTAACCCTGAACTAGATGACCTAAAACAATCTTTTCAAGACATCAAAAACTGGATTACATCATTAGAAGAAAAAGAACAAAAAGCAACTGGAATTAGAACATTACGAGTGGGATTTAACAAAGTATTTGGGTATTATTTTCAAGTTTCCAAAGGTCAAACAGATGCTGTTCCTGAGCATTATATTAGAAAACAAACTTTAACAAACGCTGAACGATATATTACGCCAGAACTAAAAGAAAAAGAAACGATTCTATTGCAAGGTGAAGATAAACAACTAGAACTAGAACAACAACTCTATAAAACAATTATTCAAGCTATTACTAAGCATATTCATTTATTACAGGAATGTGCAAAACTTGTTGCAGAGCTTGATTGTTTCCAATCTTTAGCTTCCATTGCTCAACAATATAATTATTGTCGCCCTCGCTTTAATTCTGAGTCAGCGCATACACTAGAACTTATTCAATCGCGACATCCTGTTTTAGAAAAACAACAACCTCAACAAACCATAGCTAATGATGTTTTTCTTGATCAAGACAATTTAATAATGCTGATTACAGGACCTAATATGGCTGGAAAATCAACTTTGATGAAGCAAGTAGCTTTAACTTGTGTTTTAGCCCAGATGGGTTCATTTGTTCCTGCAGAAAAGGCAACCTTAAGTTTAGTTGATCAACTTTTTACACGTATTGGTGCCTCTGATAATATTGTTGAAGGACAATCAACATTTATGGTTGAAATGACTGAAACTGCACATATCTTAAATAATGCTACAGAAAAAAGCTTGATATTATTAGATGAAATTGGACGAGGGACTTCGACTTATGATGGGATTGCTATTGCCGGAAGTGTATTGTTTTACTTACATAATACAACTAAATCACGTTGTTTATTTGCAACACATTACCACGAATTAGCTCAATTACCTCGTCAATTAGGGCAGCTAACTAATTACTCAATGGCTATTGTCGAAGAAAATAATCAATTGGCGTTTACATACAAACTTGTAAAAGGTGCTGCCGATAAAAGTTATGGCGTCCATGTTGCTACTATGGCAGGATTACCGAAAGCTGTTATTTCACAAGCAAGTGCTATGTTAGAATCGTTTGAAGCTACTTCAACTCAGCCTAAGGTAGACGGACAACTCGTTCTTTTTTAATTTATTGTAATTTTTGGCATTTCAAAATCGATTATTCATTAAATACTGAGTATTATTATGCAAAAAAAATTTATAGCATTTAATGAAAACTATTTATTCACACAAAGTAAAATTAAGCTTATTAATGACATACTTATTTTGAAAGAACGGTTATCCTTAAACTCTAATTCCGGGTATACTTTTTTTCCTGCTGGTGGGACGAATATTCATGTCATGCTTTTTATGACAGATTCAAATATATTTTTTACTGATCTATTTGATCATAATCAATCTCCGGAATTTGGTAACCGTCTTGATTGGACAAAAACAGACTCAAAATCTGATTACAAAACTTATCAGCGTAGTGGGTATAACATAGTTGGTATTATAATACAGCGTTTAGAAGAAACTTTTTGCAAAAATATTTCTTACGTTATTGAGGATGATTTTCTTAAATTTTCTTTTACAGATATTTTTAAAAAAGAACGACATTTAATTTATAAACAAGTAGACCATACTCTTGATCAAACTAATCTTATTCCATTTATTCAGCGACACAATATTCAGATTTCAACTATTATTTGCAAAGCTGTTCAACACTTTATACGACATAATCCATACTTTTTAAAATTATTAAAAGACCTTTCTAAAGATAGACCTAAATTAATTTTTGATGGAAACACTCATTTCAAAGATTCTATTGATTCTACGTTAATAATCAACGATCATGCAAAAGACCTTCATAAAGACTACTTCTTGTTTTGTTATGATGGAATTTTTAATATTATTAATACAATCACTGAACAGACGGACTTCAAATCGGCTTTAATTTTAAATTAATTTAAAGACATTTTAATTTTTTCGTTTATACTTACAATATGATTTTAGGAATTTTATGTGGCTTAGCAACGGGTGTTTTTAGTGGCCTTGTTGGTGTTGGCGGTGGAATTATAATGATTCCAATAATGACAATGCTATTTGGATTTTCTCAGCATATGGCCCAAGGAACTTCATTAGCTGTTATGTTGCCACCTATTGGTATATTTGCTGTCTGGGCCTACCATAAACAAGGGATGGTTGATTTACCTATGGCTGGTTGGATTATTTTAGGCTTTGTTTTAGGTGGCTGGTTAGGTGGTAAGTTTGCTGTTTTAGTCCCAGAGTTCTGGCTTAAGAAAATTTTTGGAATGACAATGATTTTTATGGGAATTAAATTTGTTTTTTTTAAATAAACTATGAAATTTAGACGAGATAATAAAATTAATGATGTCATTTATATTGAACCAGATGTCTTTGGTGATGAAAGAGGTTATTTTTTTGAAGCGTATCATGAAGATAAATTTAAAGAACAAGGGCTCCAATTTAAGGTTGTTCAATCAAACCAGTCTAAATCTCGTCAAGGGGTTTTGAGAGGCTTGCATTTACAAAAAGCGCCTAAAGAACAAGCAAAATTAGTTCGTGTTCTAGATGGACGAATATTCGATGTAGCTGTTGATGTTCGACAAGATTCAGCTACATTTGGTATGTGGACTGGCTATGAACTTAACTCTAAACAAAATAATATGCTGTTTATTCCAGGCGGTTTTGCACATGGCCTTTATGTGTTAAGTGACTCAGCAACAGTTTTTTACCAATGTAATCATGTTTACGCACCTGAATCTGAATTAACATTACGTTATGATGATCCAGAATTAAACATAGATTGGCCTTTTGAAGGTCAGCCGATCTTATCGTCTAAGGACAAAGAAGGTTTTTCTTTGCGTCAACTTTCAAATATTATTGATTAATTTTATTTATAATAGTATCTATTTTAGCTCTAATTTGTGAGGAAGTTTCATCATCATTTTTGCTGTATAACTTTTGACTAATATATGGGATAACTAAACACTCTTCCGAATTTAAAAATTTAAATAAATTATCTTTTTTCATAACTTTATCATTAGATTTTTCAAAAAACTTACAAATATTATTTATTATTTGATCGATTCCAAAATTACTATTTGATATCTCACTCATAATATTAAGAAAATATAACGTAATAATTAAATTATCTTTCCTAAATTTTTGAAAATTTTCTTTGTTAATTCCTAAATCTTCTTCATTTATTAGCTTGTTTAAAACAGAAATAGAAATGGACATTTTTACACTTTCTTGAGTTAGTTCAATTAATTGGTCTAACGTATCCTCTCCAATTCTTTCTTTTATTTCGTTATTTTCTTTAATTTTCCCCAAGGTTAAAGATAAATGATTTGTATTACAAATAATTTCTTTTAGTTCAGTAAAAAAGTCATTATACCTTACCGCAAATTTGTTAAAAGAATTTCTTAAAAAAGTATTATTTATAGTTTCAGAATGGTTGCTTATATCAACCGCAATGTCGCTTAATACTTTTTCAAAACTATTTTCAGCTGTAAAACTATTATTAAGTATATTTGATGTAAAATCAGAAATTTTTTCAGCTAATTCTGGACTCATCCATTCGATATTATATGGAGCTAATTCTTGAATACTTGGCAGCTCAGTAGTAGCAGGGTCGACTCTCTCACATGTTTGAAGCTGATTACTTACGCTTGAAGTTATCTCTTTTTTAGAAGAAGAGTTTACAAAATTTATACGTGAATTAGAATTGTCTATATTTGTTGTCATAACCTGTCTTTTTTATTTTTTTTCAGTAATTATCACAAATTTACCCTTTTATACTTTTTTTTTCAATATTTTTATTAATTATGGATCTAATTTCTTGCTGATAAAATTAAATTATGTTTAAATAGACATTTGTTATGGATTGGAAAAATAGACAGTATTGTAGCCGTTTAGATATTACGAAAAAGAACCAGGATGTTATCTTATATGGTTGGGTAGACACCATAAGAGATCATGGCCAATTATTATTTGCACATTTAAGAGATATTACAGGTGTCGTCCAATTGGTATTTGATCCAGAAGCAAATAAAAAAGTTCATGAAATTGCAAATACTCTTCGTAGTGAATTCTGTATTGAAATTAAAGGAAAAATTGTTGAACGTGCAGATGATGTAAAAAATAAGTCAATGCCTACTGGTGATATTGAAATACATGTTGATAATTTAATTATATTAACTGAAGCTAAAACACCTCCTTTTGTTATCACTGAAAAAAGTCAGACTGATGAAGACGCTAGCGACTTTAATGTTGATGAGGATTTAAGATTAAAATATCGTTATTTAGATTTACGTAGACCTTCTATGCAGCAGACCCTGTTAAATCGGTCAAAAATTATTAAAACAATTAGAAATTATTTAGATAAACATGATTATAATGATATAGAAACTCCAGTTTTAACTAAAAGTACACCTGAAGGGGCTAGAGATTATCTTGTGCCTTCACGACATCATACCAATAGTTTTTATGCCCTCCCCCAATCTCCTCAAATGTTTAAACAACTTTTAATGGTAAGTGGTTTTGATAAATATTATCAAATAGTTAAATGTTTTAGAGATGAAGACTTGCGCCCAAATAGGCAACCAGAATTCACACAACTTGATTTGGAGGCCTCTTTTATCGATGAAGATTATATTTATTCTTTGTTTGAGCCACTTATCAAAGACGTTTTTGCTGTTGTTGGCAAGACCATTGAAGGACCCTTTCCTCATATAACCTACTCTGATGCCATGAATTATTATGGTAACGACCATCCAGACCTAAGATTTGAAATGAAAATGATTGATGTTACTGACTGTTTAAAAGATGTCGAATACCGAATTTTTAACTCAATTGTAAAAAACGGTGGATCCATAAAAGGCATTAATGTTAAAGGAAAAGCCAATGAGATGAGCAAAAATATGCTCCAAGAAGAACTGGCTAAAAAAGTTGTTCCAAAATTTGGTGGTAAAGGTATGTCTTGGATGAAAGTTGAGAATGGCGAACTTGTATCTAATATAGTTCAATTTTTTAAAGATGATGAGAAAAAAGCTCTTATGACGCTAATGGGTGCTGAAGATGGAGACGTTTTTCTTTTTATTGCAGATACTAATAAAAATTTAGTCAATGATGTTTTAGGCCGTTTACGTTTGCATGTTGCTAGACAATATAACTTTATTGATGACACAAAAATTGCAGCATGCTGGGTGACTGAATTTCCAATGTTTGAATTAAAAGATGGACGACTAAATTCAATGCACCACCCATTTACACAGCCTGAAGAAGCAATTATTGATGCGAAAACAACTGAAGATTTTTTAAATCTAACATCACGGGCTTATGACTTGGTTATAAACGGTGAAGAAGTTGGTGGTGGATCTATAAGAATACACGATCCAAAAATCCAAGAAAAAATCTTTTCAGCTCTGGGTTTAACGAAAGAAGATATTAAAGAAAAATTTGGTTTTTTTGTTGATGCATTAAGTTATGGAACTCCCCCACATGGTGGAATTGCTTTAGGAATTGACCGTTTAGCTTGTATGGTGAATGGGGTATCTTCAATTAGAGAAGTTATTGCATTTCCTAAAAATAGAGTAGCCTTTTGTCCTTTAACAGAGGCACCTTCAAAAGTAGATCAGGCACAATTAAATGAACTTTATTTAGCCTTAGTTGAAAAAGAAGATCACTAACCCTTATATGTTATAAAATATTTTTCCAGTGCCTAAGTACCGAAAAAACTTCAATAGGTGTTTTTAATGCTCGATTTACACGTTTTTCAGCAGCTTGCTTAACGGCTTCTTCTTTGCATCTTAAAAAAGGATTAACTTTTAATTCTTGTTCTATTGTTGTTGGTAAACTACCTCTATTTTGATTAATTAACCCATTAACTTTAGATATGTAAGTATCTATATCTTGATTTTTTGGCTCAATCATTTTGGCAAATTTTAAATTATCTAAGGTATATTCATGACCACAATAGATTTCTGTTTCTGGGGGAAACGCAATACATTTTTGGATTGAATAATACATTGTCTGTGCAGAACCCTCAAAAATACGGCCACAGCCTCCAGAAAATAACACATCTCCACAAAATAACTTATTTGCTCCATAGTAAGAGATATGTCCAGAAGTATGACCAGGTGTAAAAAGCACTTTAAANGTTTCTCCAAGAACTGTTATTTCTTGGTTTTCATGACAATGAAAATTTATGTATTGAATAGGTTCGTAATCTGGNCCAAATATTTTTAAAGTAGGAAAATATAAATCAGGCAAGCCATCAATGTGATCGCTATGATTNTGTGTTACTAGTATAGACTTTAAGCTTACATTGTTTTTGTTAATATACTGATTTACGATATCAGCTTTGCCTGGATCAACCACAGCAATATTACTATCTTTTTTTAATATCCAAATAAAGTTGGTATCAAAACGCACGCTTTCAACAGTAATTTCCATAAGGATTATTATACTTGAAATTAATTATTTAAGATAACTTGATTTAGGTTTTTCCGAAAAAATTGTCCATTAACCGTTTTCCTATTTTGGTAATTTCTGCAAATTCATTTGTTGCTCTAGCGCTATTGGAGTTNATTGCCTGTTGCTTTATTGGATTTTTTCCACCTTTTACAAAATCCATATTTTCTTTACCTATTTTTCGTTTTGACATAGGTTCTCCATATNATTTATTTTTATTTTGATTTATTGTTAATTACTAAAAANATTCATGCAAATTAGTTAGATGCATATAAAAANATACCCATATTTGAGGAATTTTAAACATNTTATTTTTACATTTTAATATTGTCTANCTGTTCTTTGATCAACTTATAATAACTTCCTTTCTTTTTAATTAATTGAAGATGAGANCCTAGNTCNNTAACAGTNCCCCTNTCCANCACNGCAATTTGATCAGCNGANTTNATCATATTNAACCTATGAGCAACGATTATAATTGTCANATTTGAACAATACTTTTTAATATTTGCTATTATTTTTTTTTCGGTTGNNGCATCAATTGCTGAGGTTGCTTCATCTAAAAATAAAATATCTGGATTTTTATATAATGCTCGAGCCAAACAAATACGTTGTTTTTGGCCTTTACTTAATTGATTACCATTGGCACTTACTTTTGTTGCATAACCTGCTTCAAATTGAAAAATAAATTCATTTACGCAAGCTATTTTTGTAACCTCAATAAATCGTTGATTATTAATTTTTTCTTGTTTTAAACATATATTTCCNTCAATCGTATCAGAAAAAATATAGCCATCCTGTAAAACAACNCCACACTTNGAGCGAAATGTTGAATATGATAACTCGGCTAAATTTTTATCTCCAAATTTAATAATCCCTTTTGTAGGTTCATAAAACTTAAATAATAATTTTAATAATGTTGTTTTACCGGCTCCACTCTTACCCACAAGCGCTGTTATTGTTTTCTCCGGAATATTTAAGTTTATATGTTCTAATATTGGTTTGTAATTTGAGCCTTCATAACAAAATGCAATATTTTGCAATGTGAAACCCTGATTCATTGGAGCNTCTTCATGCTTTTGATTTTCAGTTTCAGTTGCTCCCAAATGAACAGTACTTAATCGTTCAAGAGCCATACTATTATCTTGAATTATCGTAATTAAGCTACTAAATTGAGAAACAGGTGTGTTAAGTTGCCCTATAATAAATTGAATAGCCATCATTATTCCAATAGTAATTTCACCTTGAATAACTAAAATAACTGATAAAAATGTTATNAAAATATTTTTTAATTGATTGATAATATCATTTCCTGTTAATTGAACTTGTTGNAAATTATTCCACTTATTGTAGACTGCTTCATGCTTTGACTTTACAGCTCTCCAACGCCATCGAATTTCTTTTTCTATCGAATTAATTTTTATTTCTTGGATACCATCAAGCATTTCAATTAACATAGATTGAACATTTGATTCTTGTTCAAATAATTTTATATTAAGTTTTTTTTGCTTATCCAACAAAAATATAGTCCAAAATAATGAGATCAATGTAAACAACATAAANACGATAAATATTTTAAAACTAAAAAAAATTAAAATTGTTGANAACGCTATCATAATGATGATATTGAATAGACTTGTTAGCGTTGTAAAACTCAAAAAATGTTTAATTCTGTCATTATCTGAGATTCTTTGTAAAATATCACCTCTCGTTTTGTCATCAAAAAAAGATATTTTTANTTTTAATAGCTTATTAAAAAAATCTGACATCAATGAAAAATCAATCTTTTTCCCCATATGAAAAGAAAGCCAGCTTGAAAAAATAGTCATCGAAATAATACCAGTAAACAACATTAATTGTGCCGCAAGTAACATTAAAACAAAGTTAATATTTTGGAAATAAAGTCCATAATCTACAATGGCTTTGATTAAAAAAGGAGGGATTAATGAAAACATCGTTACTAATGAGAACGCAATAACTATTTTGGTTAACATTCCTTTGTGNGGTCTNAGATAATTAAAAATAAACTTTAAATNCAAGNTTGTTTTATCTCCGCNNATTAACTCTTTTGANTNATAAAAATAAGGTGTAGGNTCTAATGTTAGTACCGCTATGAANGGATCTTCATTTTTTTGAAACCACTCTTCCTTGAACTCTTTTCTTGAATACTTGATTAACCCGATTGCTGGATCAGCAATCCAAACTGAATTTTTTTCAACTTTATAAATAACAATAAAATGATCTTCNCCCCAATTTGCAATACAAGGAAAAAGTAGTTCAGTAAAAATATCATTAAAACTTATAAAATAGGCTATTGTNCGATAGCCTATTAATTCAGCNGCTTCGCTTAAACCGCGCATTGTAACACCCTGATTTGTAAGAAAACACTTTTCACGGAAAAATTGGATTGAATATTCCTTTCCATAATATTTGGTAATCATTTTTAAACATGTTGGGCCGCAATCCATTTCATCTAGCTGTCTATAAAATTGAATTGAATTATTTTTTACTTTAACTTTGTTTANACTATTTTTAAAAAANNTTTTTGTAATACTTTTTTTGGGCAATAANCTTATTAAAGGCTTAGCAGCTAAAGAAGTTATCTTATTGATTGCAATTTGCTGAGAATCGGAAAAGGGAATAATTTTATTTGTATCTTTTTCTATTCGATTTGAAAGCTGAAATACCCCGATGACGTTTCCTTTCCCATCTTGAATTGGTGCACATAAAAATGNTTNTCCNACATAACCTGTTTTTTGTTGATATAAATCAGGGCCTACTTGCTCATCTTCTATNGTTTGAATATCATTTTTAATTTTTTCTTTAAATTCTTGAAGACTTTTTATATTTATCGTTTTATTTTTAACAGCTGAATANACCGAAATATACCTCACATTTTCGGCTCCCGTTCTGGGGTTATATAGCTGAAGTGGTGGAAATTTTTTAGCTAGTTTTTCCGATTCCATTGAATTCATTTCCATGGCATGATTAAAAATAAGTAAAAAATGAAGTTCATTTCCTTTNACAATATAAATTGTTCCTGATTCAGCTCCAGTTAGCACCATTGTCTTAACTAATAATTGATTTAATTGCTGAATATCTTTTTTATTTTTTATTAACTCTTTAGACATTGAAACAATCTTTTTTTCTAAGCTTTCTAAATCACTTAAATCAATATTTTGGACAATNTCTATTAACTGCTTAAGCTTATCTAGTGTTTTTTTATCATCGTTAAGATTGGGGCTTTTTGTTAATTGTTTTAATGTAGANTATATTTTCTCTTCTGATTTTGAGAGATATTTNTTTACCATTTGAATAATAACACCATCTAATAATTTAGTTTTATCAAGTNTAAATATNTTTTTTTCATACCAATGTNTTAACTTTTTTGCTAATTCAACTTGCTCTTCTGCAATACTNATNATAGATTTTTGNATAAAANTTTGATTNTGTTTTTTNAAACAAATTTCTTCACATATTTTTAAAAAAACCTTAAATATCTTAATTTTATCTTCATATTGTGTNTAAATTATGTNTTGTTTTTCTAAAAATACATTAATAGAAACCTTAGATTTAATTTCCGTAAGGTAACTGTCTAATTTTTCATTTAATTGTTCGAATTTAAGATTAATATTTTTTTTTGTAGTCATTTTTTTGTAATAAAATTTTTGGTACTCAATTTTTACCACAAAATAAAGTTATTCAAACATAACGATAGTGATTTCTTAAAATAACTTGAATAAGACTCTAGTAATTATATTGTTTGATAGATTTTTCAGANTCTGAAATATATTGTTTTCTATCTTTTACTTCGACTGGATAATCTCCTGTAAAACAATGGTCTGTAAATTGAGGAGATTCAGCATCTCTATAGTCATATCCCATTGCTTTATAAGTCCCATNAAGACTAATAAAAAATAATGAGGTTGCACCAACTATTTTTGTCATTTCTTCAATATTGTTATGTGACGCTATTAATTCGTTGAAGTTAGGTGTATCAATTCCATAATAATCAGGATATTTTATTGGTGGTGACGAGATACCCAAATGAACTTCTTTTGCACCAGCCTCAAAAACCATTTTAACAACTTTATTTGCAGTTGTTCCNCTGACGATAGAATCGTCAATTAAAATAACTTTTTTACCTTCTATAACAGATCTATTTACACTATGTTTTAATTTAACTCCAAACTGCCTGATACTTTGTGATGGTTCAATAAATGTTCTCCCAACATAATGGTTTCGGATTATTCCTAGTTCAAAAGGAATATTTGATTCTTGTGCATACCCTATTGCAGCAGGGACACCTGAATCTGGAATTGGAACGATAACGTCTGCATCAATTTCGTGCTCTTTTGCAAGCTGTTGACCTAAATTTTTTCGATATGAATAGACCGTTTTGCCTTCAATCATACTACTTGGACGAGCAAAATATATTCGCTCAAATATACATGGTCTTTCTTTAATATTAGGAAACATTTTAATACTTTCTATACCGTTTTCTGTGATAATAACCATCTCACCATTTTCAATATCTCGGATATATTTTGCACCGATAATATCAAATGCACATGTTTCTGACGCTAATACATAACCGCCATCTTTTTCTCCTAAAACTAATGGCCTTATTCCAAAAGGATCTTTTACACCAATTAGTTTTTTGTTTGTTAATATAACAAGTGAGTATGCACCTTCAATTTTGGATAATGCATCTGTTAACTTATCAATAATTTTAATTTTTGGTGATCTTGCAACAAGCTGTAAAATGACTTCCGTATCGGATGATGTTTGAAAAATAGATCCAGTTTCAATAAGCTCTTTTTTTAAAATATTAGTATTTGTTAAGTTTCCATTGTGAGCACACGCGAACCCACCTAAAGCTAAATTTGCGAATAATGGTTGGATGTTTTCTAATTTTGAATCGCCCGTTGTTGAATATCTAACATGGCCAATTGCATTTTTACCAGGCAATTTTTTTAATGTTTCAGCATCATTAAAATTATCACCAACAAGACCTTCTTTTTTAACATTATGGAATTTATTATCATCAAAAGTGACAATACCAGCACCTTCTTGACCTCTATGTTGTAAAGAATGTAAACCAAGTGTCGTTAATACGGCAGATTCATCCACTCCAAAAACACCAAAAACACCACATTCTTCTTTTAAACCCATATCTTTTCCTTTGACCTCTTAAACCAATTTTACACCACTTAAATCTAACAATCCATCATTTGCTTACGATTAGTAACTTTTTCTTTGACTTGATCACAATTGTATGTCAATTTGAAATAAATATTTATGATNAAAAAAACTTTNTCNATTTATGATTTTATTTCTATTTCACGTTGTGACGTGTTATTTGATTTACAAAAAAACCAGATTCATCCGATTGATTCTGACCCTGATTTAATTCCACTTTTAAATCAGTTTTGTAATACATTTGATGATTTAGTCATTGATTCAACGTTTAAGAAAATTAAAAAACNAGATATCTTAAAAATCCAAAAAAATATTACTCATCCAGTTGCATTATTAGCACCCAAAATTGAATACAAATCTTTTATTTTCGAGCCTCACATATTATATATNGATCACACATCTATTGATGTTTATATTTTATCTCCAGCACAATATGTTAGTCGCTACTTTACTTACATATTAGGCTTNTGGAAATTTGGCTTTGATCAGNTACATATACCTATTTCTAGGTATATGAGTATTTCATTAAAAGACAAACGATATACTACAGATACTTTTTTTAAATTAAAATTTGAAAATAACCGACTTCTCAACACTCAAAATTTAATNAAAAAACAATATGACTATATCCATCAAACTTTACTTGAAAATAAAACNCATAAACCTGAAATTGGNAAACATTGCTTTAAACCTTCAAAATGTGACTATTTTAAGGANTGTTGGTCGATTAAATCACCTAATATTTTTGATTTAATTGAATTTAGTTTCCAAAAAAANCTTGATTACTTTCAAGACCATATTTCAAGTTTTGAGGATATTAAAAACAATATTACTAACTTATCAGAGCGTCAACTAATTCAAATAGATGCCGAATTAAATAATGAACCTTATATAGACCTGAATACTTTGGAAAAGTTTTTAAAAAAACTTATTTTCCCTATTCAATGTCTTGATATTGAAGTGATTACAAATTCTACCCCACTACTTGATAAGTATAAAATCTTTGAAAAAGTTCCCTTTTTATTTTCAGTTCATACGTTAGCCGCTCTTGATCATGAAGCTGTCCATAAAGACTTTTTTACNACTATAGATGAATTGACTTTAAGAAAATTTGCAGAAGGGTTAGTAACAAATCTAAATAAAGACACNTCCATTATTGTTTACGATGCGATGTTAGAAAAAATAATTTTTGATCAATTAGCTAGCATTTTCCCAGACTTAAAAAACGATCTTATTAAATTAAAAAATAATATTGTTGATATTTCTTATCTTTTTAAATCATTAAAAGTTTATATTCCTGGTATGTTAGGAAAATTTTCTTTAAAAATTATCCATGGAAGTATCAACAAAACAAATAATCATAAACTNTTACATGTAAAATCTGGGTCTGATGCGTTGAATAATATGAAGTTGTATCTTCAAAGTAATGATGCTAAAAAAAAGACATTAGAACAAGANCTCAGAGACTATTGTCAAATGGATACCAAAGCTTTGATTGATATTATAAAGTTTCTTTTTACACACCTTAACTANCGTTTAATTATCATCTTTTTTATCAAAAACAATAATTTTATCACCTTCAGATGGCTTCATTTTATGACCAACGTAGAAGAATTTAATAATATTTTTAGGATTTATANATCCTATTAAAACTGCTTTTGGGTACTTTTCGNAAAGGTCTTGNAAACTAAACTCGTTAGTAAGTTCAACAAGTTCAAAGGTTGACCCACTTATTAAGCGTGTTTCAAGCAAATTAAATGTAATTCCTTTATCAAATAACATTAAATCAGACTCTCCACGACCTAATTCTTGTTTATGATCTTTTGGACTAATTCGAAGACAATTCTTTCTACCAAAAATTTCCGTATATTCAATTAGCGATAAAACATTTACTTCATCACTTTTTGTTAAGGCTAGTAATTTACCATAACCAGAAAGCTCTGCTACTTCAACCATATTCTGGGTAAGAATACTGCTATGATGACTGTTGATATTTTGTTGTTTAGCTTCGAGAATATTTTCCATTTTTGTATCTACTACAGTTACTTGAAACTTTAAGTTCATTAAAAATAAAGCTAATTCTCTTGCCCATTGATGTGCTCCTGCAATCATAATCCCTTTTTGAATCCGATGTAGCCCTAACACATTTAACAAAGGTCTTCCAATGAGCGCATAAAATGTAACGGTTACAACGATNGTTAAAAAAGTAATAGGTAGTATATCACCTGCACCGTTGATACCTTCATGCTCTAGCCTCAACGAAAAAATTGAAGCAATTGCCGCAGCTACAATTCCGCGTGGATATAAGCAAGCTAAAAAAAGCTTTTCTTTAAATAGCAGTTTAGAATCGAATGTAGAAAATAAAACACTTAAAGGTCTAATTACAAATATTANTGAAAAGATAAATAAAATTGTTTTAGGATCTAGGGCATAAAGTAATTGATCAAATTCAATTTGTGCAGCCAGCATAATAAATAATGACGATAATAATAAAACTGAAATATTTTCTTTAAACGTAATAATATGTTTTATGATAACTATTTGCTGGTTAGCTAATATAATACCCATTATTGTTACGGCTAATAAACCTGACTCTGGTTGAAGTACACCTGATAAAGCATAGACAAAAATAACAATAATAAAGGTTAATGCTTCTTGTAAGAACTCGGGTATTAGTTTCTTTTTAAATAAGGCCATAATTATAATTGCCCCCAAACTACCTAAAACTAATCCACAGATTAAAGTTTTTAAAATAACAAAAAAAGCAACATTAAAGGCTTGTGTTGCTTGATCAACAAGAATAATTTCATAAATCATTACCGATACAGTAGCTCCAATGGGATCAATTGTTATTCCTTCCCATCTTAAAATTGTTGAAAGAGAGTGCTTTAGTTTAATTTGCCTTAAGAGTGGGGTTACAACGGTTGGACCTGATACNGCTAAAATAGCCCCTAGTAAAAGACAAATNTGAATATCATATCCAAAACAAAACGATGCTAAGATAGTTGTCCCTAAACACGTAATAACATAGCCTAACGTAATTAAATTTCGTACTATTTTTCCTGTATGTGTTAAATCAGAAATTTTTAGGCTCAAACCACCTTCAAATAAAATAACGGCAACAGACAAAGATACAAATGGATTAAATGTTTCTCCAAATAAATGTTCTGGATCTAATAACCCAAATACAGGACCAACTAAAAAACCAGATACAAGTAACAATAAAATTGAAGGAATGTTAAATTTAGCAGCAATAATTTGAACAAAAACACCTAATGCCGGGATGGCTGCTAAACTTAAAATTAAATGACTTTCCAATAGAGTATCCTTTTTTAAATATCTTTTAATTATATTATAAAAACTTTAATTTATGTAAAAACTTTTATTTTATTTACCAACATTTAGATTTTTTCAAACACTTAAAATTTAAACTAAATAGTATTTGTTTTATTTATAATATGATATCTTATACTTTTAGACAAAAATATTAGGTGATACTATGAATTTCAAAATAAAAAATGCTACATTTGAAAATGAAAAGGCAGATATTTGTGTATTTGTATATGAAAAATCAAAACTAATTGAGGATTCATTTAAAAATTCACCGTTAAAAGACTCCATAACTGCGTTAAAGAAAAGTAACGAACTTAGCGACACGGATGAACGTTTCACTACATTGCACTTATTTGATAAAAAAGGTGCNCAACGACTTTTATTTGTCAGTTCAGGAAAGAAGACTTTGACATTAGATTTGTTGCGCCAAAAAGCAGGTCATATTGCACAACGTTTAAAACGTCTTAACTTTTCGACTATTACTGTAGATTTGCGTTCTGTAAAAACTTTTTCAATTGAAGACGCTTGTACTGCATTTACAGAAGGGTTTATTTTAGGTCAATATAGTTTTTCTGACTTAAAAACNGCAACAGTAAAAACGACGTCTTTAAAAAACATAACGTATTTAACAAACTCAAAGNCANTAAAANCACANCTAGACNNGGCCGTTATTAATGCAAATGCNCAAAATACTGCTCGCCATTTAGCCAACCTTCCAGGAAATCTATTAACTCCTGAACTTTTTGTTAAAAAAATTCAAACTTTTTTAAATCATAAATCATTATCTTTGACAGTTTATGATGTAAAAGCCATTCAAAAAAAAGGAATGCACGCACTTTATAACGTTGGTAAAGGCTCAGCACATCCCCCATATTTAGTTGAAGTTAAATATAACTANAGTAAAACTAAAAAACCAGCCATAATTGTTGGAAAAGGAATTACGTTTGATGCAGGAGGAATTTCTCTTAAGCCAAGTAAAGGCATGGGAGAAATGAAAGCCGACATGAGTGGAGCTGCTGCTGTAGTGGGCACATTAAAAGCTTTAGCTGAACAAAATGCGAAATGTTCTGTTATTGGTCTGATTCCTTTGGCTGAAAATATGCCTTCTGGAACAGCTTACAGGCCAGGAGATGTCATTGAATCTTATTCAGGGAAATCTATTGAAATTACAAACACTGATGCTGAAGGACGTTTAATNTTAGCAGATTCTTTAAGTTATGCTACCGAATTTAACCCATCAGTCATCGTTGACATTGCCACTTTAACAGGTGCTGCGTGTGTCGCTCTTGGNGAATTAGCCGCTGCTTTATTTGGTAATGATCAAACGTTAGTTTCAGAATTTTTAACATATGAGNAAAAAACAGGTGAACAATTCTGGCAACTTCCTCTTTTTGAAGGATATTTGAATTATTTAAAATCTGATAGCGCAGATTTGATCAATGCGAGTGAAAGTCGTTTTTCTGGTGGTGCAATTACGGCTGCGAAATTTTTAGAACAATTTGTCGCTGACCACCGATGGCTCCATTTAGATATTGCTCCTATGATGAAGTCTACAAAAGCATCATCTTATATGGGAAAAGGAATGACAGGTTTTTCGACAAGAACACTTATTCAATTTTTAAAAGATCAAAAATGATAAATGTTAAGTTTAGGTTTATTTAGGGTATATAATATTAGGTAAAAAATATGATAAAAAAAACACTTAGCTTTTTAGGTAAAATAAACTTTAAGACTAAATTAACACTGTTTGTTGTTCTTTGTTTGGGCTCTATAACTTTTGCTTTAACAAAACCACAGGCGCTACAAAACTTACTCGTTATGAGAGCAAGTGATTATCATTACTCACAACAAGATGTAGATGACACTTATTCAGAAAAAGCATTTCATTTATATATTGAACGACTGGACCCCAATAAGCGTTTTTTTACACAAGAAGATATTGTAAATTTTTCAATTTACAAATTTTTATTAGATAATGAAATAAAAAAAGGTGAGTTCAACTTTTTTAAAACAGTTCATAGTGTGTATTTGGAAAGAATAAAAGAATTTGAGGCATTTATTTCGAATTATTTAAATAAACAGCAATTTAGTTTTGAATCCACTAAAACGTTTGAATCAGATCCTGAAAAAATTACATTTACAGCCTCTAGAACAGAATTGGTTAATCGTTGGGAAACATTACTTGAATATAGAGTTTTAAATAGCTATTTAAATTTGAAACAAGGTAAAGTTTCAAAAAACATTCAAATTACTGCACAATTTGATCAAGAACTTGAAGCAAAGGCTCGAGAAAAAATACTAGATGATTATTCAAAGTTTTTTAGCAATATTGAAGAAGAGGAAGAAGATGACTATCTTAATTTTTATCTTGATACTTTAGTTAACGTTTTTGATACCCATAGCTCTTATTTTCCTGCTGCAAAAAAAGAACAATTTGATATTAATATTTCAGGTAAGCTTGAAGGTATTGGAGCTGAATTACGAGAGGAAAATGGTTATATAAAAGTTGTTCGAATCGTTGCTGGTAGTGCATCTTTTCTTCAAGGTGATCTTCAACCGGAAGATTTAATCTTAAAAGTGGGTCAAGGAGACGAAGAACCTGTTGATACAGTAGGAATGAAGGTAAGTAAAATTGTTCAGCTGATTCGTGGAAAAAAAGGAACAGAGGTTCGATTAACAGTACGGCATGTCGATGGTGAAGAAGAAGTTATACCTATTATTCGAGATATAGTTGAAATAGAAGAAACTTATACCAAAACAACAATTATTGAAGATTCATTAAATAACAAACGAATAGGTTATGTACATGTACCGAAATTTTATAGAGATATCAAAGACAATAAAGGACGAAATACCACAGATGATGTTAAAAATGCGCTCGATAATTTAAATCAATCTAATATCGATGGTATTATTTTAGATCTTCGTTACAATGAAGGTGGTTTTTTAGTTGATGCTGTTAGAACAGCGGGTCTTTTTATCAACTCTGGTCCTATTGTCCAAGTAAAATCTCATCAACCAAATTTTAATATTCGTATATTAGAAGACCAAGACAGAAACTTATTTTATACAGGGCCCTTAGTTGTATTAATTAATACCTATAGCGCATCAGCGTCTGAGATTCTTGCTGCAGCACTTCAAGATTATGGACGAGCTATTATTGTGGGTACTAATTCGTTTGGCAAGGGTACCGTTCAGCAATTTGTTGATTTAGATCGGCAAATTAGCTCAATTATTAACAACTTTGACCGACTAGGATCGTTAAAAATAACAATCCAGAAATTTTATAGAATTAATGGAGGCTCCACTCAAGAAAGAGGTGTTATACCCGATATTACGATTCCTGATACGTTTTCTGCTATTGAAATTGGTGAAAGCTATTTAAAAAACAATTTACCTTGGGATACCGTTAAACCTGTAAGTTATTCGGTCTTTGACAATGCAACAGCTGTAATTCCTTATTTAAGAGATAAAAGTGAAGCTCGAATGGAACGTTCTGAAGAGTTTCAGTCATTATTTAATCAACTCGATTATATTAAAAGTATAAAAGATAACTCTTTATATTCTTTAAACATTAATGATGCTCTTAAATTAAAATTAGAAATTGATTCAAAGAATAAAGAATTTGATGAATTTAAGTACTTAAATGAGAATATTACCTTCGATGTTCCCCAAAATATGACAATTGGAATAAATGTTGAAAATAGCTATAAGTTACTTTATGATAATTTGAAATCCGATTTACAAATTTATGAAACATTATCAATTATCAGCGATTTAATAGATAAAAATAATGTTGCAAAGAAAGAAGAATAATAATGTCAATTAAACAAACATTAATAGAAAATGAAGCAAAACATTCGTTATTTGAAGAAAGTTTAAGAAACTTACCTATTACAATTTTACCTAATTTTTTTAGAGATAATATTATTCGCCCTCTTGTTTTTGATATTCATGAACAACACTTACCCATAAAGGATAGTATCCGACCGTATTTCAATGCACTCAATAAAGACGATGTTTTAGTTGGTTCTAGCGATGTCTTGACCGTTGAAAATAAAAACATTGCCGTTTTATTTTCTGGAGGCCCTGCTGCAGGAGGTCATAATGTAATTGCTGGCTTAAAACATGCACTAGGCAATAAAAACACACTTTACGGTGTTCAAAAAGGCCCTAAAGGCTTAATAGAGGGTCAATTAGTTGAACTTAGTGATGAAGATATAAAAAATGTTATAAATCTTGGGGGTTTTGATCTTCTTGGTTCTGATCGAACAAAAATTAAAAGTAAAGACCAATTTAATAAAGTTAAAAAGACAGTAGCAGATTTTCAACTAGATGGATTAATTATTATTGGCGGAGATGACTCTAATACGAATGCAGCATTTTTAGCTGAAGAACTTTATGAACTTGGTTGCACTGTAGTTGGTGTTCCAAAAACAATTGATGGTGATTTACAGGTCGATTCATTATTACCAATCTCATTTGGATTTGATACAGCAACCAAAATATATGCTGAATTAGTTGGAAATATTTTACAAGACACACCGTCTTCTCAAAAATATTGGCACTTTGTAAAACTAATGGGTCGAAGCGCAAGCCATATTACTTTAGAAGTTGCCCTGCAAACTCAGCCCCATCTAACATTAATTTCTGAAGAAATATATGAAAAAAAATGGACATTAAATGAGCTTATTGAATATATGGCCGATGTTATTATAAAGCGATCTAAAAAGGGTTTAAATTATGGTGTAGTTTTGATTCCAGAAGGATTAATTGAATTTATTGAAGACTTGAAAACTCTTATAGAAAACCTTAATGCGATTAATTATCAATCTGAAACAGAACTCAATCAAAAACTTGCCAAAGAATCAAAAGATATTTTCAAAACACTGCCTAAATTAATTCAAGAACAACTACTATTAGATCGAGATTCGCATGGAAATTTAAAACTATCTCAAATTGATACACAATTATTACTAATTGAAATGCTTAATGATTATTTTAAATCGAACGGTATTGATATCCCATTTAATGGGATTAGTCATTTTTTTGGGTATGAAGGTCGATGCGGAGCGCCTTCTGCGTTTGATGCAACATTTACGTATAATTTAGGTTTGACAGCAGGTTCTTTAGTTTTAGGAGAGCATACCGGATATATGGCTGGCATTACAAGTTTTGATGGTACTGCCAAACCGTTAGGGATACCTTTATTAGGTTTATTAGATATTGAAAAAAGAGAAAACAAAGATGCTGTTGTCATCAAAAAAGCTATCGTTGACTTAGAATCACCTGCGTTTAAGCTTTTTTCAGAACGCCGTCATGTATGGGCAGAAAACGACTCGTTTTCATCGCCTGGACCTCGACAATACTGGGGACCAATTTCAAAACGACTTCCTATGACTACAGCACTTAATGAGGGTTATTCTAATTTAAACTTTTCGTTCGGCCATTAATGAATAAAGACTTTATTAAAGGCCAAATAGATAAAGTAACTGATTCTATTGAAACATTAAAACATACCCATAAACTAGATTACGACATAAACATATGTGTTGCGAGTAAATATGCAACCGCTGAAGAAGTTCGTTTTATTCACTCTCAAGGGCTTCGTTTATTCGGAGAAAATCGTGTTCAAGATGCATTACAAAAACAAGCTCAACTAACTGACCTTGATATTAATTGGCACTTTATTGGGCATTTACAAACTAATAAGATTAATAAAATCCTTCCCTCATTTAACTGTATTCAATCTATTGATAGATTAGAACTGATTGAACAATTAGATAAGAAATGCAAAGCACAAAATATAAAAAAAGATATTTTATTGCAATTTAACTCAGGCGAAGACCCCAATAAATTTGGATTTTCTATTAATGATCAAAATAACCTTCTAGAACAACTGGAGAATTATGACTCATTAAATGTAAAAGGACTAATGTTAATTGCTCCATTAATTAAAGATGAAAAACAGCTAGGGCTTATTTTTGATAAAACAAAAAAAATATATGATAACTTTAAGGAAAAATATGCTACACTAACAATGTTAAGCATGGGAATGAGTCAAGATTACAAATTAGCCATTAAATGTGGCTCAAATATGGTCCGAATCGGACGATTTATATTTAAAGAAGGATAGAGGAAAAATATGAAAAATACTTTTGAAAAAATTAAACACTATTTTGGATTTTCTGAGGATCTACCTTTTGAAGAACCAGAAAAAATTGAAGAAGCTAAATCTCCAAAAATTAAGCCATTTAAAGGTTCCTTAATTGATTCACAAAGTTCTCGACCATTTGCCTCTTCTGAAATAAAAATTGAAGAACCACGTGTCTATGAAGATTCACTTTCGATCGCAACTCATTTACGAGAAAATAAGCCTGTTATTGTAAACTTGAAATATTTAGATAAGTTAGCGGGTAAACGGTTAATTGATTTTATTTGTGGAACTGCCTATGCGATTAATGGGCATATGATGAAAATTGGTGAAAATATCTTTTTATTTACTCCAGCTAAAGTTTTGATAGCCAATTCTGAAGAAAAATCTCAACTTGAAGAAGGTATGGCACAAGACGAAAAAGAAGTTTTTTTTAAACAAGCCTCTGGTATAAAATAAGCAATGGAAAAAGTTCAAGAGTTGGTTAATATCGTAAAAAAATTACGTAGCCCAGAAGGTTGCCCGTGGGATAAAGAACAAACCTTTCAATCGTTAACACCCTGTATTATTGAAGAAGCCTATGAATTAGTTGATGCTATTGAATCTGAAGATTTTACACATATAAAAGAAGAATTAGGCGATGTATTATTACATATTGTCATGCTTTCTAATATGGCTGAAGAACAAGAAAAATTTGATTATCAAGCAGTAGCAGAAGATGTAGGCAATAAAATGATCCGTAGACACCCTCATGTTTTTGGAGATGCGAAAGCAGATAACGTTGATGAAGTCTGGAAAAATTGGGAAGCTATTAAAAAGAAAGAAAAACAAACAGCCTCTATAATGGATAAAATACCTAAACTCCCTGCCCTTCTAGAAGCTCAAAAGCTTCAAAAAAAAGCTAAAAGAGCGGGTTTTGATTGGGATAACACAGAAGGTGCTATAAATAAACTTCATGAAGAATTAAACGAATTTACAGAAGCATGTGAATCAAAAAATTTAAAAGAAATTGAAGATGAAGCCGGTGATGTTATTTTTTCTGTCGTCAATATTTTGCGAAAATTGGATATAAATGCAGAAGATGTTCTTAGAAAAAGTAATAAAAAATTTGTAAAACGATTTCAAAAAATGGAAGAAATCAGCTCAACTAGTGACTTTAACCATCTTACTTTTGAAGAAAAAGTAGATCTTTGGGCTCAAGCTAAAAAAAAGCTGAACCCATAATTTAAACTCACCGTTTTTTATATATTAATTAATTTATTTATAGACCTAGGTTATCTATAAAGGCTTTATTATTTGGTTTTCTTCCTAAGAAATCTGAAACTAAAATTAAAGGGTCTTTTGTGCCGCCTGGCTCTAAAATTGTTTTACGATAACGTGCCCCAACTTCAGCATTAAGCATTCCTTCAGATTCAAAAACAGAAAACATGTCTGCTGCATACACTTCAGACCATTTATAGCCATAATAACTAGCTGCATAACCAACTAAATGGCCGAAACTTGCCTGAAAATGAGTTCCCTCAACATAAGGATAAAGAGTTATTGAATTTTGTAAGTCTTTTACTATTGTGGTTGTAGTTTCTTTTTCAGTAGGTATAAATCCATCATGAAATGTAAAATCTAATGTACCATAATAAATTTGTTGTAAGTTTTTTGTACCTGAATTTACATTTTTTGCAGCAATCATTTTTTTGACTAATTCATCAGGAATAATGGCTCCTGTTTTATAATGTTTTGCAAACAAAGCTAAAGACTCTTTCTTCCAGGCCCAATTTTCTAACATTTGTGATGGTGCTTCAACAAAATCACGCTTCACAGATGTGCCAGAAAAGCCAATCAATTTAGATGTTGTTAAAATACCATGTAATAAATGGCCGAACTCGTGAAAGTATGTTTCAACTTCACGATGTGATAGTAAAGAGGGTTGCTCTAAAGTAGGTTTAGGAAAATTACAAACAAGTGCATATGTCGGCTTTTGATAGCCTTGATCAAACTGTTTACCCATAATTATAGAAAATGCCGCGGCATGAGAATATTTATTTTTCCGAGGAAACATATCCAAATAAAACTGGCCGATTAGCTGTTTAGTCTGTTTATCAAAGACTTCGTACATTAATACATCTTCATGCCAAATAGAAGGATTAACAACTTCTTGAAAATGAATTCCAAATAATTCTTGGTAAATTTCAAATAAGCCAGTAGTTACATTATTAAATTCAAAATACTGTTTTAGCTCTTCTGAATCAAGTTGAAAAAACTCTTTTTTAACCAGATTTTCATAATAATCGGCTTCCCATGCCTCTATTACAGCAACTTCTCTACCCAATCTTTTTGATTTAATTCCTGCCATTAAGGCTACATCTTTTTTGGCTTTTTTATTTACCTTTTTTTGAAGTTTTTTTTCAAATGCCCAAACTGTTTTAGGATTTTTTGTCATTCTAATTTCAGTTATATATTCTGCGTAAGATGAATAACCTAATAATTTTACCAACTCAACTCTTTTTTTTATGAGGTTATCAAGTACCGATATATTTTTTGGATAAGCTCTATTTTTGAAGACTTTAA
>NZFK01000020.1 GCA_002690645.1 Rickettsiales bacterium | reverse complement strand
GTTTTATCATTTGGAACAAGTGAAGATCCGATATATAGCATTACAGATTTTGGATCAAGTTTTACGGCAGACCAATCTCTTAATGAAAGCTCATTAAATGCTGAGGAGATAGGAGGTACTTATCCTCCTCCGTATTTCAACAATAGAACAACAGAACCTGATACTGTAAAAGATATCTTTGATAACTCATCAATAGAACTTAAACAACATATTGATGCCTGGGCCTGCTTAACAATGATATTACGATCAATTGGAATAAGTACTTATCAAAACGGAGAATATCTTTCTCCGGAAGAATTAAAGAAAGACGTTCAGGCCAGCTCCATTTCTAAAAAATCGAAAGATATGCTACTTCAAGCACTTACATTTGCTTATGACCAAGATGGTAATATCCTTTTTGAGAAAGGCAAAGATGGGCTTTGTTTTTCAAAACGCATTGCGGCAAGTAAAACGATAGCTTTTTTAACACAACTACTTGAGCAACTTTAAAAATAGCACTATAGCTTTAATTAATTAAAATTTAAAAGAACTACTTTTCCATGTTTAAGATTTTTATATTTCTTGTATGATATTTAAAAAAGGGAGGTCTATTATGAAATTTTCAAACGTCGTTAGAATGCAACCTAAAGAGGGTGAATTTGATAATGTTGTCGCTATTGCATCAGAACCTATGGATGCTGAAGGCATTTTACAAAATATAATCATTAAAACAAGTGACAAAACACTATGCTTTATTGGAGTATGGGAATCCGAAGAACATATTGCAAAAGCGCGTCCAAAAATGATTGCACAACTTGATAAAGTTCGCGATAAACTAGAAGTATTATCTGAAGAGCTTGGTGTAACTGACCCAGTGTCAGGTCCGATTATTTTTGAACATTAAATTTTAATGTGTATCAATTACTCACTGGTATTCTTCCAACGCTAGTTAAAAAGCTCTGTTGTTGGACTTTTTGCGATAGCGTTGGCATCGTTGAGACTATCTGGTAGTTTTCAGTAATAAATTGAGTATTATGCTTATCTTTTAAAAAGCCTGAAAAATCTTCATTTGCTACGTTCGCATGAAGCTGTAAAGATTTCATTACAATATCGATCCATTTAGAATCAAATAAAACTTGCTGAAATTGACCTACTTGCTCACTTAAAGTTTTAGGAACAATCAAAGTAAACTGACCTAGCTGCCCTATACCATCACCTAATTGATTGCTATCCGAAAGCGGCATGACGGCTAATGCTGCCTTAGCCAATTCAAATGCATCATCTCCAATAATTGGCGATACAAATGTACCACCTTGCGCATTCATACCCATTTTATTACCAATCGCTGTCCCTGCAACTGTAAAACTACCCCAATTTGCACCTTCACCAGCTTTAAATCCAATGGTTCCTTTTACATGTAACGACCCTAACCCACATAAATGAGCATGATCTGATGCGTTATCAGCTAAAAGATGAAGTTGTTGATGCGAAAAAGCATGCAGCCCTGCACCTCCATGGCCATTAACGCGAATTAATGTATCTTGACCTAGCCGTAGGTCATCTCTTGAAATAAGACCTGATACATGGGTTGGAAAAACTGCTTGTCTGGGGTCTGATTTCACATGAATATCTGCGTTACCTTGCTCAACCTGATCAACAACCTGATCAATTCGACCGTCTTTTTCGTATGGTTTTTCCAAGGTTTTACCTTCATAAGGGTTTTTGGTTAAAAGCCACTCTTCAGTAAGCTTTTTTAAAGCAACATCATCCGCATGACTCATTATAAAACGAATTTGCTCATCTGATATATTATCAGGATCATTTATACCCCACTCTTCAAACTGTTTTGCAGCAGGTTCTAAAAACACCTTTTGGATATGCTTAAGCAAGCCATTTACACTCCCTCTAAATTGGGAACGTAACACTGGATCCGACGTTGCAACACCTACACCGCATGTATTTTGGTGACAAACTCGAAACATTTCACAACCCACCCCAACCATACTGGAGGATACTACCCGAGCCTGGTCTGCTCCTAATAAATGTACCATAGCCAATTGCCTGCCATTTTCAATACCACCACTTACTCTAAACTGAACAAATTTTCTAATACCTTGTTCTTTTAATACTTTTGCTGTTTGTAATTGAGCTGGTAATAAACTTCGTGCAAATAAGGTATTTGTCCCCACAGGCGCTGCACCTGTTCCACCCGGTGCTGCTGCTAAATCAATATTACGAATTCCGCCATCCATACTAACACCCAATAGACATTTTGCTGCAGCTGCGGCAACAAAATTCGCATTTGTACTTGAAACAATTTTCACACCAATATTACTATCATTGGCGGCATGTAATGCTTTTAAAAGTAATGTAATTTCTTCAACTGATAAATTTGAGTTATTACTAGAATGTAAATACCCTTTTGGCATAGTTTGCTTTAACATTCTGTAAAAGCTGTCGAGTAAGATAAATGAATTTTGTTCTAACAATGTCTCATAGACTTGTTCTGACTTAAAGGTTGGTTTATTAATAACATGATCAGCAATTGTTGCTAAACTTTTCTTATATAGTGCTTCATCATTATGATTTAAATGTTTTAACGCCTCACTTAGTATCGGATGCGCTCTAAAATTCTGGTCAAGGGTTTTACTAATACCTTCTAAATTATCTTGAGGGTTAATTCCAGTTAAAGCACTTTTTATCTTGCTTAACTCTACTGAAAGCTCTTTTTTTATACTACGATCATCATTTAATAATTCTTCTAAATTTTTAGGCAATACCCCTCTTTGCATCACATATCGTGATACCTGAAATAGCTTTTCCCAAGATACCTGTCCACCAAAGATGGCCTTTGCAGATTGTGCAATTTTAATTAATACCTCTGGCGCCTGGAGATAGTGTATATCTACACCATGCTTTGATGTTGCAAATTGTCGTTCTAAACTCGAAAATATAGAACTGTTATGATTCGTATCTTCACCTCCTTCGCCACTTCCTGCTGAAGAGATTTTTTTGCCAGCCAACTCTTTAGATGATGTTACATCATGATGAACATGATTAATTAATGACCAAGTTGTTCGAATTGTATGATGAGCTTCAGGGCTTAATGCGCCTTCAGAGGCATGATCATGAGAGATATAGTTAATCATATTTCTTTCATTTTTACTTAAACTCGCATACCAGTTTTTAGTATCATTTCGTAACGCTTCTTCCGACGCTGGATCATTTGGTAGATAAACAAGAGGATCATATTGTGTTTGTCGATCGGCATAATACATCTTTTGTAATTGTTCAGAAACCCCGGCCATGTTTCTAACTGGCGGTCTTAGAGCAGCATTTGATACATTTTTAAAGACACCTAAACTAGCCCTTACACCCAAATTAATCCTCATTTCACTAATCCTCCATTTTTAATTGGAACCTCAGCGCCAAAACTTTTAACCCAATTAGGAATAGCTTGACCGACTGCCCATGTTTGTCCACTCATATCATCTACCGACATTTGACATGATAAATTTGCACATTTACCTAATTTTTTTTCAACGACATCTACAGATTCAGAATAGACAACACATTCTTTGCAAGTTCCTAACCCATTACATGTTCCCTGATATGATCTATCCATTGGTACAATCGCTTTCATTAATGACGTACCTGCTGGAACTAAAATTGTTTCCAAACCTGAATGGGATTTATTTACTAGTGTAGATACATAAAAAGGCTTTTCATGATCTGGAATAATCAATACTCGGTCTCCAGGAACTTTTGGCATGTGTTGCGTATACGTTTTTAACACCTCAGCATTAAGACTATTTTTAGGCTGAGATTGAGCAAGTTCGTGTCGTAATGATAATGCATACGCACCACCTTTCTGATCAAATGGTTCGCCTGCGATATTTGCCTGTAAGGCAGACTCTTGTATATTTAATTGGCCAGGATCACTATTTTGAACCTCTGGAGGCTTTGAATATTTGAATTGACCTGTCTTAATTTTTTCGTTTATTTCTGCTCCTAACTTTTCGCCTAATTGAATTGCTTTCTCGGTCACAACAGCAATATTGCCGATATCACCTGCACGCCAGCCTACTGGGTGCGTACCAGGAATAACCGCTTTAGGTTCTTGCCCTGCTGCAACATAGACCAAGTCGACAATCATCATTTCAATTCCATGCGGCGTTTCTATTGTTGCCTTAAACTTTTTATTAGGCATTTGTTCAACTTTTTTAATACTTGAATTTGCAACAAAAACAGCCGTACAATCTGGATCGGTTCCTGGATTTGAATTAATAGATAGTAATTGTGGTAACTCCGTTAATTCTTTTGTAAATCCAACTTGATGATACGAGATTCCATCTGCTTCTTCTGAAATTTCATGGCGATCCGTATCTGGAATAGATGTCCCATCTCGTCTTGAAAGCATATAAGTTGTTCCTCTTGGCCTTGCAGCTTCTACTTTAGAATCGACCGGAGCCTCTTCAAATGATGCGCCAGATCGTGAATGAAATGCAGCTACATCCAATGCCTGACCACCCACACCCACAATTAAGATTGAATTGCCACTTTTTTGTAAATGTGCAATTTTAGTTAATTTATCTGTATTGAACCCCCTAAACGGATCCAAAACATCTCTAGGCTCTAAACAATATTCAGCACCTTCAAATTGTCCTTTTCTTGCTGGTGCCCCTGTTGCATCAATGACTGTATCATAATTATTTACTAAAGCTTCAAAATCCTCATGTTTTAAACTCTGTTGGACTAGTGATAAGTTATCAGGATATTGCTCAACTAAATCTGATAAGGTATTAGAAGAGCCTTGTAATCGACTTGCATGTGTTGCTCCCATTGCATGTGATGCAGCGCCTCCAAACAAATCATCTTTTGTAAAGAATACGACTTGAAGCGCATTTAAATGTGCTGGCTCTAATTGCTTGATTGTTTCAAAAATATTATTCACTGATTCGATTGCGCTTACACCAGAACCGACTACAGCGATACGATATTTTGGAATCTCAACTTTTTTATTTAATAATGTCGCATATGGCCCCTTAGCACTTGTTTTCATAACATATTTTGAAAACTCTTCTCCTCTTAACGCTTTCATTGATTGAGGTGAATAGACTTGATATTTTTGCGTTCGCTCTGCTGCTGTGGGAATAATTTGATAAAATGCCTTTGATACCATTTTTAACGCAGTATCATTCATCTGAGAAATATCTTCTTCTGAAGCCCCAGCGTCTGTTGCTTGTAGACCTGCATAAGCTGCGATATCAGAATTGGTTTTAATTAACTTTGTAAACCCCCCATTACAAAAACTTCCTATGGCTTCAATGCCAGGACCTCGCGCAATATTACGAATTTCAAAATCGCACATTTTCTGCATATTTTTGAGTTTTTCTTCTTGATTTTCTCCTTTACAGTAAGCAGCAAGTAATGACGGCACAATAATATTAATATTTAATCCCATTAACTCAGCGAATTTTAAGGGATCATTAAATAAAGGGCTTTTTGTTTCAAAAGCAATTTTAGGAACATGATCAAGTTGATTAAGTTCCTTATTCAGTTTCCCAAAAAAAATGTAAGGATCAAGACTCGATTTTACAATACCATCTTCAAAATCTTTTACCCAAATGATATCCGGCTCACCAACACTACATTTTTTAACAATACCGTCTACAATATCAGTGCTACGTTGCTTTAAATCTATTTCACCAAAGGGCTTTGCAATTGATATATCGAGACATTTAAATTGTCGAACACTATCATATGTTTCTTGATCAAGTATAACTGGAGAGCTTAAAATTTTAGCATTATTCCAACCTTGGTCTGAAAATATATTTTCAATCCCTACTTTTACGCCTATCACCTGGTCCAACGATACGTCATTTTTGTTNGGCGCTGTGCGTGCAGTTAGCTGTGGGAATGAAATACATGCTCGCTCATTCGGATTAAAAGGAAGATTACCCATAATATGATTACCCATTGAAACAACTACTTTTTCTCCAGCTACATATTGTTCTAATCTCCCTTTAAGCTCATCACTTAATACTTTTTTAGCATCCGCTTTATCAAGTTTCGAGATCAACAATTTAGACCCAGGAACAATCCTTGATATTGAGTTCATTATTTGACTGGCCTTTAGTTCCAATTGAGATTCAAATAGATCCCCATCTAATGTGATAACATCTTGACCTATTGTTTTGATTGGATCTGATGTATATAGTTCCGAACCAACCTGAACTATTCCATCGGACTCNGTCATTTCAGAAGGCCTTTCTCCTTGAGTGGAACTAAATACTTTATGTTCTGATGGATCATATATTACATATGCTGCTGGACCCTGATGACGAAGGGGTGCAAATACGTCAATTAATTTTTGAAGCGCGCTACCCTTTTTTGCAAACAAAAGCTCGGTCGATTCTTCCAACGAATACCCTTTTGTTTTTAAATATTTAATTAAAATATCCTCAACCCTAGTATCCGACATACCTCCTAAATTTAAATGACTATTTTCTTTATGTAAGCTATTTTCTAACCATCTTGCCATTGCTGTCGCTGCTAGATTTTCTCCGTTTAAATAGATATGACCAAAAGGCATAATATTACCTGGGGTCGGAAATGAATTAGTCGAAAACCTAGTGTGGATGTAAGCTTTTTTTGCAGTTGCAGTCGCTAAATCGGGAAAAGTTTCTGATAATTTATCTTCTGGAACCAATGCGCCATAAAATAATTGCTGCCCAATTGAATTTATTTCAACTTTGCCTGACTGCTGCCCGACCGTAAATAATCTAAGTATTAAATCTGAGTTTCTAGAAATATCATCACCTGTTATTAAAAGTTGATACAAAGGCTCTTTTTGCTCTGGATGATCNNTTGGTAATATTACAGGCACTTTGCGAGTAGCATCAATTTTAAACCCATACTCTTTTAAAATTAAATTTAATTCATGAATTGCCGAATGCTCATCTGATTTTAATCGCACATTAGCGATNGCATAGCTGCCAGCTAAAATCTGATCTTTAAACGGCTTAAACTCAGAAAATGTTGAAACACTATCAGCAATACCGCCACTTAACGTTAAGCCAACCCCATCAGGAATAAACCCAACGGCGCCACGACTTTTTAAATCAGCTGCTTTTTCGATCCCTAATTGTACAATATCGTTTGACGCTTTTGGCCCGCTTACATAAGCAAAGCCGCAGGAATCTAAATCGAGTCCAATATCATTTACAGANTTTCTTACAAGCTCATGTTCTGTTCTTGTTTGAAGGGGATTAGTAACGCTTTGAGGTTGTGTTGCTGTATGGTATGACCTTGTACTGATGTCCACATTTTTTTGGATTAAAGGATTATGGCACATTGAAGGTAATTGACTGCAGGTACTTTGCCCAATGTGATGTCGAGCATGTTTTAACGGATGAGACACCGCTTTCCTTTTATCTATATTAAATACTGATTGAAAACCTCTACTACCAGAAACCCTTTTTGCATATTGAAATACCGCCACTTTTTCCGCCCTTTCTAATCAATTTTTCTAACCTACATTAGGTATATCGTTTAGGTTATTTATAGTTCATTATTTTGGGAAACATGATTTCCTATGAATAAAGATAAAAATAACGATTATTTTTTTTGAAAACTTTATTAATTATTTAACAAAAATAACCCAAAAGTCAAACTTTTTTTTCACAGTGAACTCATTGAAAAATACTTTTTTTTTTGTTTTTTTTTCTTTTATTTGATTATTTTATTTTAGACACCCCACAGCTTATTTATCTGTGGGGTGATNGGNAGGATATTTTTTTAGGTTNTTTATTTCCTTTGTTAATCTNNTTNTTTCTTTTTCAATNATGTCATCATACAAGNNTATTTCATTATTTATTTGATTAATTAAAATNTTTTTNTNANNTTCTATTTNTTGNNNATCTTTGCTTTCACTTAGTTCCTNAAGATCTTTNTTTCTTAGATCAANATAGTATTTTAGTAACTNTTTATTCGATTCAAATGTTTTAGTAAAATGTAANGTAGATTGGATATAAAGTATCTGTTTTATTGTACTTTCATCTTCAAAAAATGTTTTAATCTCGTCTAAAGTCCGACCTCTAAATATGTTTATAAATATATCATTGTACTGCNCAACATGATTATTCATATTATCTATAAAATACTTTTTATCTTTATTCGCATTCTCAAANGTTATGTGCTCAATATGCTNNTNGTCTTCNTTTATACTATATGCCAGCAGTGGTCTTTCTTTTGCTATTTTTNCATCTAAAATTAATTNATTTTNTCTAATAAAATCTACTAAACGTTGATTNTCTTTATCTTTGATTTCTAATAATTCATCTGATAATTCACCTTTTTGTTTTAAAATAGTTTGAACTAATTCATGATNAAACTTAACCCATTGCAATTGCTTAATGGCGTTATCTACATTTTCAGGTGTTATCTCGTTTAATNCACTCTCATCACCTTGTAATGAATAATATAACACAGCATAATCAGCTTNACTTGGCGCCTCTATTTTTTGTGTATTAACTTGGTCATCCAAAATTTCTGCTTTACGTAATTTTTCTAAAAATCTTAAAAAATGTAATTTGGAATTGTCATTGGTATCTTTATCTGACATTGAATAAAAATATTCTCCATTTTTTTCAACACCACTAAAAATACTTTTAGCACTCTTTTTTTTACCTTCATCTATAAAATCAAAATGAACAAGAAGATCTTTATTTTCATCAANNCCTTCGATTATGGCTGACTNACNTGCTTGGCCAACTATTGTTATTTTTCCTTCAGCGTCACATTTAATTAAATTANTTTNTTGGGCTTCAAAATATAGCATTAAAGATTTTCTTTCTATATNTNGCTGAATACTGTCATATGTTTGCTGCTTTTNAGCTATAGCTTTTATTTGTTCTTGATTATTTACAGTTAAAACAACATCATACGGATAAATCCTTTTGGATTCGTNTCTTATTTCAAGCTTTAACCANNCCTTATCTATGGCATCTTTAAGAATTTTAAATTCTTTAATAGCATTCAATNGTTTTACAGTTCCATCTTCANACGNATCTGTTATTTCATTTTCTAAATAACATTNTTTTGTTATAACACATTCAGACTCATTAACCTTTTCCTTTTCGATAGAATCATTAGAAGCACCTTGGGTNTTTTCATTTTTTATAACTTCATTAACTATACCATTCAGACTCNTCTTAACTTCGTTTTTCTCACGAATAACTTCGTTTTTCTCACGAAAAAAATTTTTCNNATTTTTAAAATTAAATGCATTAACTTTTTTCTCTTCGATAAGACCATTGGAAGTACCTTGGGTTTCTGCTTCGTTAAATTCAATAACACCTTCTTTGTAACATGCAAGGAACAACTTTAATTCNTTAAAATNGTNNGAACTGATTTGACTATTATTTCTATGTGTTTTTGTTTTTTCAAATTCAGAAACTTTATAGCCTTCGTTTTCGTATTTTAGAACTCCTATATTTACAAGGTCTTTTAAAAGTTTCATTTCATTGTTTTCATCTTTTTTTACAAGCTCAGAATCTTCATAAACCAAAACACCAGCGTCGATGGCCTTATTAATTTTTACTAATTCTGGAATTCTTAATTGAAAACGTATGTTTCCATTCTCAAATTTTAATATATCTTTAATGGNATCTAGATCTGAAAAAATTTTATCTTCTNAATATTNATTGTTCGGATNNTTAATTTTTTCTATTATTGCCTTCTTTAAGTTTAATACAGTTTGATTTTTTAAATCAGTTAAATTNTTATCTTTAATTAGTTTAAGAAAAAGATTATCATTTTCTTGCGTTAATAATTCGTAACAATCCCATAACTTTTCTATCGTGTTTCCGTTATGCATGCTAAACATAAAGACCAAAGCTCCCTTTACATCTTCATCATCAAATACTTCAGCTCTTTCNTTTAAAAGCTCATTCATTATCTCTAATGATGAGCCTGTAGTATAATNTACTATATTTTTTAAGAGCTNTTGATCTTTTAAATTTTGCAAGAGATNTGTGAATTGATCTTTNAGTATGTCTTTTATTTGTTCAAGCGTCTTATTTTTTTTATGCGCTAANAGNGAAGTNAAATATAAAATTTCTNTANATTTTANATTCTCNTTCAATATATCTTGCAAAAGTTNAGCATTNGGTTTGTATAACTTTAATAGATTTACACACGNCTGATCACTTTGANATAAGATTGCCATTTTAAACAATGATTTAAATCGATTAATATTCTNNTNNTCTNTAAGCAAACTNNNAAAATCTTTTAATAAGTTATTTTCAAATTTTCCTAAAACATACTCAACTAGGNCAGTATGCCCTTGNTCATAAAAATTTTCCATTGAGGAATTTAAATCNTTAAATTCCTTTGCTTTTTCTGCTGTTAAGGTGTTTCCTATTTCATCTTTAATTTTTTGNGGGTCTAATTTAGAGTAATGCTNNTNAACTAACTCTTCTAACTTAGCTGTTACATCTTNATGTTCTGATAATGCATAAATGTAATGTAATGGATCATCTGGATTAAACGCTTCANATGTATCTGGTCTAGTAATCGATTCGTCTGCATCTTTTNGAATATATAAATTTTGAATATATATATTATATAAANATTCAGCTTCAGACATTTTTACTTTACCTTTTTTTTCTGAAACGGTAATAGGGTTACCTGCAACATCCGNTTCTTCCGTGATTATTGTTTCAACTTCTTTTTCATTAAAAAGGTTTTTGAGTTTATTTANCACCTCATCATGTATTGTCCNTATAATGTCGTTTCCTGTTACAGTAGNATNCCAGTTGTTATNCTTAAANNCGNCTAACTTTTGATAACTANGACTATTGCCCTNANTTAATNTTGTANAACTTGTGGNAAGTAGCATCTGAGACGTTTGAGACCTAGATAAACTCTCCTNAGGCAAANCTCTCAAACCTTTAACCGCAGAGAAACCTCCTCCTGCTATTACTGGTGATGATTCTGAATGTAACATAATTTTTTCTCCTTAAAAAATCTATAACATATTTTTTATTATTCAATTTAATGGCACCTAATTGGGTGTCACGCGTAGTTATCGGATTAAAAAACAAAAATATTTCATTTTTTTTTAAACGTTATTTTTTTACACCTTTTGTATTGGCTTNCACATCATTTTCTGTAAAAATACTGATAATTTTTGCCAACTGNCCTATAACTTTTTTACAATTTTGCGTCTCTTTAAACTGTTTAGGTCTTGTCCATGAAATGATAGGTTTTAACGGTAGCTCTGGCCATAACTCGTCTATACTTACACCTAATTTTCCATTGTAAGATACATCTTTAAGCTGGCCGATATCGTTCCCATCATATACTACAATTCTTGAATGTGATTTACGGCAATTCATTGTCATTGCACTACTACTTGCACAATCTACATCAAGAATATTAATTGTATTTGAAATGAATAATGGCTCATCTGTTTTCCATACCAATGTCTCTTCAAAGTTTTTTAGGCTGTTTATAGATAAATGNGAATGTCCTACAACTATATCTCCATTGAAATTTACTATATTAAAATTGTTATTTTTATTTCTATAATAAGTCGAAATATAGAAACTTTCTTTACGATCTTCTTCTGAACTAAAATTTATTTTTTTGCTTTTTGTTTCACAAAGTTTTAACCATAATGGGCCTTCTTCATGAGATAGTATATGGCCAGAATAAAATGTTACGTTTTCACGTTTTTCTTTTTTAGAGGGTAAATCTACAATAAAAAAACCTTTTGGAGGTGTCCAAATAGTTGTATCCTCTTCTATCTCAGCTTTTAATATATTCAATGCAAGCTCGTAATTATTCCACCAGTTTTCTATATCACTATCTTTCTTATAACTTCCTACCGATATTTTAAGTTGATCTAGATTTACGTTTTCAATTTTTACCTTTTTTCTTACCTTATTAAAGTGGTTAAACATTTCATTGTCTTCATTGAAACTATTGTACTGCTTTAATTTGTCTTGATGCTTTTCAAAAAATCCGCTTCTTTCTTTATCAAACGTATCGTGCCAAGATTTAATATCATATAGACAACCATTTAATATAAGTTCAAGATTTGTTCGCCAGTTGTCTAAGTTATCACCTTCAAGAGTATGNGAATTATTTTCCAACTCTTTTATNTTTTCTTTAAGATTTGTTCGCCAATCAACTACCCCTTCTTCCAAACTTTTTTCAATATGCGTTAAATTTGCTCTTAAAAAATCCTTTAAAATATATATAAAACCTTTTTCATTATTATCTTTTAACGCGGACTCTGTAACAATGGAATGAGAAATGCTAAATTTATTTTTGTTGTCGAATTTAAAAACCTTTAATCTATTTTTTCCCATGATCTCTTTATCCATCAATTGTTTGTATAGCTGTTTTTGTAATTTATAATAATCTTGATCATCAAAATTGGTACAATTAAGTGGTCCAATTCCCATAAAATGTGGTAAATATGTAAATAGCTTTGGCATTAACACTCTCATTGCATCATGGTTACCTAAAAATATATTGATATTGATTTTATGATCTTCTTTAAATTTTTTTGCATTTTGTAATAATGTATTTATTACGATCTCACTAAAATAACCACGATCGGGAATATCTCCTAAAAAATTTACATCAATATCTTTTTCTGTGACCGTAGCCATTTTTTCAAATTCAATATATGGTAAATACTCAATATTACTTGTTTGTTTGATTTCATTACTCTGTTCAGTACCATCTTCTTTTGGCATTTCAATTTGGGTATACTTATATGGTAAATACTCAACATTACTTATTTGTTCGATTTCATTACTCTGTTCAGTGCCATCTTCTTTTGGTATTTCAATTTGGGCATACTTTAATCCTTTAATGTCTAAACCAGCTTCTCGAAAAGCTGCAATAACAGGGACTATATCCCCTTCAAAATCACCAACAAATATCTGAGTATGATTTTCTTCTTGTTTAGCGAGGCTTCCAATAGGTTTAATTTTTACATCTTTATAAGAGCCTTCTTCNAAAATTAAATCTTCATTATGTTTGTAACCTTGTGATTTAAATTCTNTGAGTTGACTNTNTATATTCCCNTNGATTGNAAAAGTTTTTGGGCCAGTCAAACGTTTAAGTTGGTCTGCACATTTACCAGCCTCACTACTCGACACAATGTTGACTTTCCCATTTTTTAAACAGCATAAATTTTGAAGNACTANACTCCACCATGATGTTTTATCTTGAGTTAGCTCTATTTCATTTTTTTTATCAACTACTGTTTCAGNATTCTCAANTACTGANTGAGTAGAGCTTNCCAGATCTGTGCTCGNTGTTGCTAAACTNGCGTTACTACCATATTTATTGTCTTTGCTAGGCTTATCGTCTTTGCTAAGNTTAGCTCCAACAATTTGATTCNCTTCAGGTTTACAACACAAAAAAAACATTTGGTAATTTTAGCAAAAAATATTAATAATTTTAACTTTTTTTTTATCTATTGATTAGTGAGTTGAAAACGTTTTTATTTCATCAAACGACATATGGTCTGCAATATTTTTCCCATATTTNACTTTTTCAACGATTCCTTCTTCGTTAATTAATACGTCGACTGGTAAAATNCCCAAATATCCTTTAATTCGAAATGGAATATATCCCTTAAACATAGCCGCCCAAATTTTTGGTGCACGTGTTATTTGATTTAATAAAAAGACTAGAAAAGAACGCTTTACATCATATTTTTTAAAGTACTTATACTCTTTATCAGCTAAAATAGGAAAAGGTGCTTTATGGCGACTTGTATATGCATTTAAATGCTCAACTGAAGAATGGAAAATTGCCACCATAGCAAAGTTTTTTCCAAGCTCATCATAGCGCTTCACAATTTGATTTAAACGAAGATTACATACTGGACAACTTGCAAAACGATAAAAAGAAAGTAATAGTTTTTTATTTTTTATTTCGGTTGTACTAAACTGATTTCCTTCACTTGTTGGCAACTTAATTTCATCTAATTTATCCCCTACTTTAATTTTCATACNTCACAACCNCTATTAATTACCCTACANTTTANGATTAAACATTTGTTTACANTCTANTATAACCTATATTATATTNATAANCATACAAGATTATTTAGGATTTCTATGAATTACGACATTAATCATACTGCTCATTTTTCTAGCNCGTCTATAAAAGAGACAAACCCTCAACTTGACCGTGCAGCTGCTGCTTTACGTCAGGTTCATTTGGAATTAAAAAATAAGCATCAGAATGCTTTAAAAGAGCGCGAGCAATTACGTTTAGAAAATACAGCATTAAAAGCGGAATTCTCATTAAAAATGGCTCTGCTTATCTATTATCAAAGTCAAACATAAACGTTTATGTTTTCGAGGCAAGACAGATTCCAACTGTTAAACCTGCCGTCATTCTAAACGCGCCAGTTAAAGATATATAAAGAAAGTTTCTCGCTGTTATGGCGAAAGCACGATTTGCAAGGATTTTATTTTCACCTTGTATCATTTGGCAAAATTTATTCTGGAAAATTGTACCCAAAATATTTATGGGGTAAGCCGATGCNGCTAACATAGCTTTTGTTTTATGATCATTATTTTTGCTAGAGATTAATTCTCCTATTGCCAATGTATAAATTGTTGAAAGTTGTCTTCCTGCAACGCATAAATACGCTTTTNCTGGGNCTGAAAATGCTGGTTTTGCCATATTATGAACCTCTATNGGAACAGTACATANCGTTAATAAAGGCGTTAACCCACCCATAATCATGTTGCCAGCTCGAAANTGTTCGACAGCTTTTTTTTCTGCNATGCAATCCATCGCCAACAATGTAGACTCACTTAAAAATACCTTTATTAACCCTAATGGCGATCGAACAAACTGACGCATGTCCTTTATTGAATGACTTACTGCTAATTTCATGGACTGGGTCATTGTTAAGTGTTGCTTATTTAAAGAAGTATTTAAATGAGGAGACCAAAATCTAAATGTAAAATAAAGTGGGAATGTTACTATAGAAGCTTTGACAAATCCTNTTAATANAGTCCAGTCATGGTGTTTTTTTAATGGAATTGGATTATTTTCATAAATGGAGATTTCTTTTAAGTTTGATGCTACTTGTAACGTCGTCATTTTACTAACCTGGTTATCAAAACTTTTGGGTTGCGAGATTAATTGCTGAGGATCTTTTTTATCTACGTTCATTCAAACCACATACTACATNAATACAATTCAAACACCTACATTATAATTAGGTATTTACACTCTCAAAAAATGCTTTTGTCATTTCTGGTATTTTTTCATAATCTCGTATGAGACCAATTAAAGGTGGGTTATAACTCATTACCTGATCGATATTTTGGTGATTTATTCCACCAATCGCAACATAGGGTATCGTTAATTTGGTTTNAGCCTGATTAAGATAATCAAAACCAATTCCATCTCTACCAGGCTTTGATGGGGTTGGCCAAATAGGCCCACAACTTACATAATCAGCACCTGCCTCTTGCGCTGCTAAACCTTGATCGAGTGAATGTGCTGTTCGACCAATAATTTTNTGAGGTCCTAATAATTTACGTTGCTCTTGAANAGGGATTTCATTTTGACCAGTATGTAAACCATCCATGTCTAAAGCTAAGGCAATATCAAGAAAATCGTTCATGATAAAAGGGATATTTTTTTCAGCCGCTAATGGCTTTAATAACACCGCCTTGTTGTAAATTTGTTCCTTAGTATCATCTTTAGCACGTAATTGAACCATACTTACTTTCCAATCAAGGCCCTTTTTAAGTACTTCCGGGTCATCAGATATTAAGTAAAACCCGTTTTTAAATTCCATTTTACACAATCTTAAGCAGATAGCTTTTTCAAGTTCGTACATATCGTATCTTATGCTATTAAACGAAGCATTTCCCGTGTACTCTTCTAATACTCTTAAGCTTTCTTGTACCCGTTTAAAATTAGCCGTTAATAAATTATTTAAATCGGGCCGCTTTGAAGGCGTTTCTTTTGCGCGCATATCTTGATGCGTATTTCTTATTTTTAACAGCTCTTTTGATTGCGGTAACAATTGATTAATTTTTTTTCGGAATGATGCCAATTGATCTGTGTAACTTTTTTCTTTTGCTACAAAACGAACGTACTCTTCAATTACACGAAGGCCTTCTGATGCTCTGTTTATATTTGCATCTAAAATTTGATCATACATAAAATTACTCTACCATAATGGTTTATTTAAGATCAATTGAACTCAACAAATAACTTTTTAAAGTATTTACCTATAAGGCCTATTTTCATGATAATATAGACATCTAAGGAGGGTTTAGTCTTTAAATGAATAGATTGTTACATAAAGTGTTTGTGACTACGTTATTATTATGCTGTTTACTCTTGTTAAGTAGTTGTTTCGGCAAAAAAAAACAATCCCTTCAAGCACAAGCTAAATTATACGGAATTTATATTAAACAAGTTAGCGATCTAGGCTATATTGTTCCCCAAGAGGATATTGATCTTAGCGCACAATTTGATGATGCCGTGTCCTATAAAAATTATGCGTTTACAAATTCATATGAAGATCAAGTAAATGAACGACAAGCTATTTTGAACGATTTAATTACATTTAAAGATACCTACATAAAATCTGAAAAAATTTTTAATGGTTTAGTAGAGAAAGGCTATGATCATTATAATTTTAATAACAAAACAGCTTATTTTATTTATCCACTTAAAATGAGCTTACTCACCGCCCCATTATTAAAAGAAATCGAACAAACATTACTTTCAGCTTTAGAAAAGTTTGATTCAAAGAGAGTCGAAAACATATTTTATTTAGATAAAAGTGCACCCTACTATTTGAATGTAGTAGTCAATTATGAAAAATATAACTATGCAGATTTAACAAAAAAGTTTTTTAAGTCTTGTAAATATATGCCCTATTCCTTCAATTTTAGACCTTATTTAGAAGAAGTCTACACATTAGAAGGATTATTTGATGTTAAACTTTCTAACTTTGATTCCTTTCATGGATATTGTAGTTTTGATCATCTTTACTATGAAATTAAGACAGCTCAACGACTTTATACCGTTATTGATACAATTGAAAATGATTTACTTTATCGGGTTAACGATACGATTAACTACGCTAGCAATCTTTTAAACGCCCTAGGGCCTATGACGTCTCCTATAAATGGGGTATATATATCCATAGAGAATAAACTTTCTAATGTATATCATGACAACTTTGAAAATAAAGCTATGGCGACTGCTAAAATGATATCTAAAACATTTAGTACAAAAGACATTGAACATATTAAATTATATTTTATAAAGGACAAAAATAATGTTTTTTCATTCCCTAAACAAGTTTTTGTAGATAACAAAAAAATCCCAATAGCAGAGCTTACAACGTTAGATAGCGACGCCCGTTATGACGTAGAATGGGGCCAAACTTTAAAAAAGAAGTAATTTATTTTTTTCATTTCAATAAACTTGCTTTCAATAGCTATATTTAAAGATTTTTGCCTAACACTAAACTCTTCGAATTTTATGCTTAAAATGCTATAATTTAGCCATTAAATATGTAATATCCTGGGGGGGATAGCTCATGAAAGTTACTCTTTTAACTTTTCTAATTGCTTTCATTTATTCATTTTCAACAGTTGCTGAAGAATTAGTTATTGGAATTGAAAGAATTGAACCTGGAATTATATTTATCTTTGAAGGTGCTATTAAAGATACCATCTATCCAAGTTCTTTACATTTAACTGAAAAAAACAGTCAAATTCATATTGAGGCAAGAGTAAATTGGGACTCAAAAAATATTCCAAAGGGCGCGGTTAAAGGTGGGTTTATTCCATACTTACACATTACGAGCAAAATTGTTAACGAAACCAATGGATTAATTTCATTTATTGATCTTCTTCCCCATATTAACTTAATAGATAATTTTCATTACGCACGAAATATTTATTTACCTGGCGCCATAACCGATACATATACTGTAACTTTTGATATTCATCCTCCTCAGTATTTGGATTTATCTTTTCATAACGACTGGGTTTTAAACTATGGTGATAAACTTTTGGAAAAAAGTAGTTTTTCATACTCAAACATTAATTTTGAAAAAATTGCTAAACTTTCAAGGTAGACTAAATTATTATGACTGAATTTATAATTGTATTTAGAGAAACTTTGGAAGCCTCCTTAATTGTAGGTATTATTTATACGATTCTTGTTCAAAAACATTTAGCCTCATCTATTCAAAAACTTTGGCTGGGGGTAGGCACATCAATTTTAGCAAGTATTTTTATGGCATTAATTGTATTGAATCTTTCAAGTTTAGTAGGTAATAATGCCTATCAATCTTTATTTGAGGGTATTTTCTTATATATTACTGCTGGTTTTATTTATTATGTTATATTTTGGCTTTCTAGCCATGTGAGTGATAAAAAACAACTTGAAATGGAGACACTTAACGCAAGTAAAACTTCCTCCTGGGGTGTTTTTTTCTTAGTCTTTTTTGTGATACTAAGAGAAGGTTTTGAGACAGTTATTTTTTTATACTCTAGCTTTTCCATCCAGGGAACATTTTCATACGTAGGATTTGGCCTAGGAGCCTTCTTTGCAATTCTTATTGGTTACTTTATATTTGTTCAAGGAAGAAAAATAAATTTAAAAAAATTTTTTAATATCACAACTCTCTGCTTAGTATTTATTGCGTCAGGCATGGTTGCATATGGGTCACATGAAATAGAAGAATATTTAACTCAAACAGCAATTATCCAAGAAGATACAATTAAACGTCCATGGGATATTCTTTCGCCAACACGTGACTATGAGCCCCTTGGATTAGAATTTCTTTACCATTATGACTCTAAAAAAGAATATTATATTCATATTTTACATGATAAGGGACGAGTTGGTGTCTTTTTAAAAGGGTTTTTGGGCTATAATAGTAACCCTAATTATTTCGAGCTAATACTATGGTTTATCTCATTACTTTTTGGATTAAATTTTTGGAACTATTTATATCAAAAAAAAACTAATTCTGGCATTTCTTAAGACCAAGAAAGATAGACTTTCGCTTCTAACAAGAATTCTATTTTATGGTACACTCTGGTTATGCCTACCATTACCTGTTATGAGCAAACAGAAAATCATCTTACTAATAGTGCTATTTGGAGTACGATAAGTGCATTAGCCGAACATGTTCCTGATGAATTAATTATCATTACGGCAAATAATAATTACCGCGAATCGTTGATACATTTGTTGATAAATAGGGATAAATTAAATTACTTTCCAACTATTCAAAGTTTTGATGACTGGATTAACCAATTACTTAATATAGAACCCTATTCATATTTTTCCTGTTACCATGAACTTCTTAATTTAATTGAATCGGACTTTCATCATGATCACCTTTTGTTCTTAACTCAAGATGAAATGATAAAAACATTGTTAAACTTTTTTCTTTTTTTACTCCTACATGACTATGACTTTGATGAACAGCGTCATCTGTTTCCAGATTTTCTAACAAAGGTTGAAGATGACTGTAGGACTTTGTTTAAACGTTTTAAAAATCAAACAAAAACAAAATTAATTTTTTATAATGTTATGGATAAATGTAGGTTGATACAAGAAAGAAAGACCGTTCTTGAACAAACACTTCAAAATAAAACGGTTGTTTTTCTAGGCTTTACTCACTTAACTAAAACACAGCGCTACCTCTTACAGAGGCTGATTCCCCTAACGACACAAACTGCGTTTTACACTTCAAAAGAGTCCTATGTTAAAGATTGGGTCCGACAAGAATTTAATGATATTTTAGAGATTCCGGAGACAAATCAACGTTTAAACAAGAGTATTACTCGTTATTCTTTCGATACTTTACAGCAAGAATGTCGTTGGGTTTTAAAAGATTGCTTGAATCGACTCGCCAATAATAATGATCACACAATACAATTAGTTATTCCAAGTGACCGCCACTATAATCGAACAATTAATGAACTCGCTGATGAATTTAACATCTCATTATTTTCAACAAAAAAACAGCCTTTTCAACAAACTTCTTTATTTGAATCCCTTAAAAGTATTATTAATTTTATCCAATACCCTGATACAGTGTCCGCATTGGAAACGCTATTTAGCTCGCCTTTAATAAGTCGATTTAAGCATGGTCATGATTTAATTGATATTGATCTTGAACTTATTATACAAGTTTTTAGGAAAGAATCTGTTGTTGCTGGTTTTTATTCAATGAAACAAGCGTTTGACTTTACCCTAGCTAGTTTAGAAAAAAAAATATCGAGTGACGACGATGATGATTATTCACTTCGCTATAAACAGCGACTGGAAGAACAATGGCTCATTATTGAAACACTTTACACCTATACAATAGGATTTAAAGAACAACTAGTCTTAAAAAAATGGATTGACTACTTTCTTCATTTAATTGATTTATTTGATATTAATAATCAACTTAACTTTTTGGCTGATAATGGGAATGTAATTAATCAAGTTGCATTTGATCAATTTATTCAACAACTTCCTAAATTTATTACTTCTGTAGAAACAGGACTTAAGCCTTATTTAAATACCATTTGTAATCGTCTTATATTATTTTTAGAACAACAAACTATCGATACGGAACCAACTCATACACACTCCATTTACATCCATTCTTTACAGGAAGCGGTTTACTTTCCAGCTTCTTATTCTTATGTTCTTGGCTTTCATGATAGCTGTTGGCCTTACGCGATCCCAGAAAATATCTTTCTGAAACAGATTAATATCCCTTCTTTTATTGATGTTTATGATGATGATAAAGATTATCAGTATTTACTTTTTTCTCAGCTTTTAACTGAGGAATGTTGCCTAACTTCATCAATAGAATATCTTGGAAAACAAACCGAACCCTCTCGATTTGAATTCAAATTACCTTTTGAGATAAATTTAACAACAGCACCTTCTTACTCCCACCAGGTTTCTTTTACAGAATCTTTGCAACGCCCAATTCAGTATTTAGATCATAAAACCATAAACTATGATACTATTTCTTCAAAATACTCTCATTTGAAAAGTGATTCCTTTAACAGCCTATCAAACAATGTTATTTTAGCTGATATAAAGGATAAAATAAGAAGAAAGCCCTTTTCAGCAACACGGCTTGATACCTATCAACGCTGTCCTAGTCAATACTACTTTCGTTACGTTCTAGAACTTGAACCTGCTCAAGAATTATCAGAAGGTATTTCCGCAGCTCAATGGGGTGTTTTGGTCCACGAAATGATGTATTTATTTAACAAAAATGGCCAATATAACAACAAAAATAATCTTAAATTAGCTGCCGAAGAAGCCTTTAGTAAGGTTCCCTACATGAACTTTTATTGGGAACAAAAAAAAGAGTTACTCTTTGGCACAACAACAGAACCTGGTTTAATTGATGCTATATTTGAAACTATTCAACAACAACCCTATCGACTCCACCCTGGACAATTTGAAATGGACTTTAATTGGACGTTGCCAAATTCAACTTATCAATTTAAAGGGAAAATAGATGCTTTATTTTTTTCAGATTTAAATGAACCTATTTTGATTGACTACAAAACAAGTCGACAGTTAAGTTCAGCTGTTGATTTTGAAGAATATCGTGCTCTTCAGCTCCCTATTTATGGTCTAAGTATTTATAAACAGACTCAACGTATTCCAATTGGCTCTCTTTTGTTTCAAATTAATAGCCAGAAGCATACGGATATTAAGGTTATCGCTTGTACAAAAAACGCAAAAAAAGATACATTTGAACTTAAACGAAAACGTCCTTATATTTACGATGAGACATATTTCAACGCACTTGAACACCACTTGGCTACATTAATCAAACTTTTAGAAAGTGGTTTCATTAGTACAGACTATCACCCTGTACTTGCAAAAACATACACTAAACGTTCTACCATTTGTCGGGTTTGCCCATATTCATTACATTGTCATTTTAAGGAGCGCTTTAATGCAATTTACTAACGCACAACAATCTGCATTACGTTATGATAGGAACATCATTGTAGAAGCTGGAGCTGGGTCTGGAAAAACAGCTGTTTTTGTACAGCGCTATTTAAATATATTGTCAGAAAACCCTGATATATTGCCAGAAAATATTTTAGCTATCACATTTACCAATAAAGCGGCTCATGAATGTATGGAACGCATTCGTAAACATATACTAGGTCAGAAAGATGATGTAGGACTATGGCTTGAACACCTATCTCGGGCTCATATTTCAACAATTCATGGCTTTTGTAGCTATTTGATTAAACACTATTGTTTAAGTTTAAATCTACCTTTCAATTTTGGAATCGTAGATGAACAAGATCGGTCTTATTTTTTCCAAATGGCAATCAAAGAAACACTTTCTAAACTTGCTGAAGAAGCTAATCAGGATTTTAAATTATATATTTCTACCTTTTCAATTCAACGACTCCAACAAGACCTAGAACTTGTTTTCCAAAACAATACGCATTTTCAAAAACATGTTGATACTATCCGCTTTTTACCTAATCAGACTGAATCTGATCAGCTTTTATTAACTTTAGCATCGTTATTTGAACGGGTTAATGGAACATTTAAAGGACTTAAGAAAAGATTGAATTTATTAGATTACGATGATTTGTTAAGCCACTTTGAAGACTTGCTCGACAACACATTTTTACGTCAATTGCTGCAAAAACAATTTAAATTTATCATGGTTGATGAATGCCAAGATATTGACCCAAAGCAATGGGAAAGTATTCAACGGTTGGTAACAGATCTAAATCCATTATCTGGACAAAAACTATTTTTAGTTGGAGATGCAAAACAATCTATTTATGGATTTAGAGGTGCGGATTTGCGTTTTTTTTCAATGTTATCTTCTAGCTTTGCGCAGCACCCTACTACTTGCTCTACTGTTTATTTAAATGACAACTTTAGAACTTGTTCTGCCATTCTTAATTTTTTAAACCCTATGTTTAATAGATTATTTGAAACTGGAACAGACCATGCGGTTGAATATCATCCACTGGTTCCTTTTCGTGACACTCAAGGGCAAGTTACTTGTATGTTATTAAAAGATGCTCAATCTAGTAATGATGAAATTAAAGGACTGTATTATTGGATTAATCAATATTTAAGCGATCATCCGAGCTATTCTTATAGTGATATTGCTATTTTATGTCGTCAACGAAAACAATGCTACAAAATTAAAACTGAACTTGAAAAGTTAGGTTTGCCGATTCATCTAGACCGAGAACCTGGCTTTTTTCAAGAACAAGTTGTAATCGACTTATTTCAATTGATTAAAGCTCTTTGCCTTCCAAACGATAGTTTGGCCTGGATTACTGTTTTTAAAAGTCCAATATTTGGTTTTAATGCAAATTTAATACATCTATTTTTTAACCATACATCCTCAACCCGCTTTTTAGGGAAGTTAAATGAATGTTTAAATTGGAACAAAGACTACTATAACAACTTTGATTTAGCAGATGATGAAATCGTTATTTTTTCCTCGGGCTTAAAACTATTAAGGCATTATTTAAGCTTTAGACATGATTCAAGATTAGCTATTATTTTAAAAAGAATATTAACAGAATCTGGGGCTTATAGTTTATATTGCACTCGTTCTTATTCTAACCTTACATTTATCGAACAATTTTTAGAAATTGTCGATCAACTTGAATCTCAACGCTTTATTAGTCGATTTGAGCTAATAGAACGGCTAGAATATAAACTAAAAACTACCCAGACCTCCTTACAAAATATAGATACAGACCAAGAATCCATCCAAATTATGACCATTCATTCCTCAAAAGGCTTAGAATTCCCCATTGTTATTTGTCCCGAATTACATGCTCCTTTTTCAGTAAAAAAATCAACCCCCCTACTTATAACAAGCCATGCTGTTCATTTAACTGTAGGGGAATCTAGCGAAGATCCTATTAGGTCAGCACTACTTAACGAACTTACCATACAAAATATTGAAGAAGAAAAACGACTTTTTTATGTAGCTTGCACACGAGCCCGGGACACCTTAGTGTTATCTGGTTTAACTGATTCAAAACATTATCAAAAGCCTTGTTATTTAAGATTTTTATATGATACTTATGAAGCAAACGATCAACATACATGTTTAAAACTTAAAGAAAATCAACCTTCTCCTCATGTTGAATTAATAAATCAACTATCTGAGCTTAAACAAGTAGATATACCTTCTAAAAATGTTACTGAAACTCAACTTAAATCAGACTTTAACGTAATTGATTCTAGCTCTACTGATCTTAATCAAATACAATTTACTTCTCTTTCAAAACTTGAATATTCGACACAACATCACTCTAAAAACTTTTCAGCAGACCTCAAAGAACGTCACGAGAATTCGCTAATGGTTGATAAATCGGCATATTTTGGCGTTTTAATCCATAAATTATTACGTGATTTATTTGATGTAGGGCCATGGGATATGACATTTTTAAATTATTTTATTTTAAAAAACAAACTTAAATCCACGTGTAGTCCAGCTCAACTAGAGCAAGTTAAATCTCATTTTTCAACTTGTTTACATTCAAATTTTTTACAAAGCATTTCTCGTTTTCCGCTTGAATTTGAAAAAGAGTTTAGTATTTTTTACAATCAAAAAATAATCCGTGGTCGATATGATTGTCTGGTTCAGCGAAAAGAGGATATTGTAATTATAGATTTCAAAACAGAATCTTTTAAAGATAAACTTGAACAAGACATTATTGAAAAATATCAATTACAAACTGATATTTATTTGAAAGCCGCTAAACAGCAATTTAAAACTTCTATAAAACCCATAAAATTGATTTTTTATTCAACTTGTGATGATGCTTTTATAAGTATAGAAGGCTAGCTAGTTTCTAATAAATTTAATTAATCTTTTATCATTCTTTATATTTAGACTTTCCTTGTTTTTCTGCTGCATCTTCAATTTTCTTACGCGCAAACTTTATAGTTCCAAGCTCATCTAAAAACTGTGCATCTAACTTATCCATCATCTTTTTCCATTTTTCTCTTGTTTTTTCGCGATCTTTATCAATAATTTTTTTCTCTTTTGTCGCTTCTACTAGCTTTTCTTTTTGTTCATCTTTATGTTCCTCTGCCTTTTTTACTTCTTCTTTTTGAGTATTTACTTTTTCTTGTAGTTTTTTCATATGAACTTGATTCATTTGAATAATGTCTAAGGACGGTATTTCATCACTTGCTAAAATATCTTCAAAATAAGCGTAATGATTATTTTGTTCAGCTACAAATTCAATTTCTTTTTGTTGTTCTTCCTTAACAACTTGCTCAGCTTTTATAAGTTCTTCTTGCTGTTTTTTTTCTTTAATATCTCTATATTTTTTTAAGGTCTCTAAACTATAAACAAATTTATTACCTTTTTTAGGTTTACTCATTAGAACATTGATTTTAATTGATTCAAACTATCCTCAAATGATATATTTTCATCCGTTCGTTGCCTTAAAAAACCATTTACTGCATCTATTTTATCAATTGCATTATCTACTTTTGGGTTACTTCCTTTTGAATAAGCGCCTATATTTATCAAATCTTCAGCCTCTTCATATCGTGCTAAAACTTCACGCATCTGGCCTGCTGCCTGCTTGTGTTCTTCTGATGCAATAGGGCCAAATAATCGACTTACACTATGTCCAACATCAATACAGGGATAATGGTTTTTTGCCGCTAAGTCTCTGTTTAAGAAGATGTGACCATCTAATATACCTCTTGAGGTGTCAGCAATGGGCTCGTCAATATCGCCCCCATCAACTAAGACTGTATAAATAGCCGTAATACTTCCCTTTTCAGACGTTCCTGCTCGCTCCATCAATCGTGGCAATAAAGCGAAAACGGAAGGCGTGTAGCCTTTAGTTGTAGGCGGCTCACCTGTAGCCAAACCAACTTCACGTTGAGCCATTGAAAAACGTGTTACTGAATCCATCATAAACAAAACATTTTTTCCTTGATCACGAAAATATTCGGCAACAGCAGTTCCTACTAGAGCACCTTTTAAACGAATAACAGGAGGCTGGTCTGAAGTTGCGCAAATGACAACTGACTTTTTTAAGCCTTCTTCACCTAAAGACTCTTCGATAAAATCGCGAACTTCTCTACCCCGCTCTCCAATTAGACTTATTACATTGATATCAGCAATACAATTTCGGGCCAACATCCCCATTAATGTACTTTTTCCAACACCAGAACCTGCAAAAATTCCAATTCGTTGCCCCATTCCCAAAGTTAACAACCCATCAATAGACTTAATTCCTGTTTCAAATACTTCGGTAATCCTTGGCCTTTTTACTGGGTCAGGAGGATCTTGGTCTACAGGATAAAGGGCTTCATATTCTAGCTCACCCTTATCATCCATTGGATCTCCAATCCCATTTAAAACTCGACCAAGCAACTTAGGCCCAACTTTAACTTTTATGGGCGATCCCATAGCATAAATTAAAGCCCCAGGTTTAATTCCTGTCACTTTATCAAGTGGCATTAATAAAACTCTTTCATCTTTAAACCCAACCACCTCTGCAAAAACAAACTCTTCTTTTGTTATCATCAATTTACATAATTCACCTACGGCTACACCTTGTACTTGAGCTTCAATAACCAAACCTACAACCTGGATTACTTTTCCAACAACTTGTAATACCTTTGTCTTCTTAATTTTTGATTTATATTGGTCGGGATTAACTAAAGTCTTCATCGAAATCAAAGTCCTCAAAATCTTTTTCAAGTTGCTCCTCTGTTATAGGCAACTCGTCAGTTTTATCAATAAATATATCGTCTGTTTTTAAATTTGGATCAATATCTGTTTCAACGTTATCAGAAATATCACTTTCATTTACCTGCGCCATTGGTGCCTGATCAAAAACATCAGCATCAACATCTTCCATTAGCTCACTCATATCATTTTCTAAACTACTATCTAACATTAAATCAGCAGCTGAATCCACATAATTTATTTCAGGTTCTTTTTCTTCTTCTTTATTTTCTACAGGATCTACTAATTCAGCTTCTTCGTTTGTAGTTTCATCTTGTACTGGCTCTTCTTCGGCAATAGTGGTTTCTTTTTCATCTTCTTGATCAATCAGAGCCTCTTCTGGTTCTGGCATTTCAGGAACTTCAATTGCGTTTACAGTATCTTCATCTGGTATTAAAACTGCCTCAGCTCCCAAACGTTCCTTTTCTTCATTAAATAAGTCTTCCATTGTTTCTTTTAACAAAGATAATTTTGTTTCGATGGAACCATCGATGTAGCCTAACTTTGTTTCAATAGTGCACCCACCACGCTGCATTGAAGGCATTTCTTGAATTTCAATTTGCTTAAACTCTTGAAACTTTTTTGGAAAAGCCTCTTGATATTTTTCAATTTCTGGCGCGTCTTCAGGATTTACTTGAATTACTATTTTTTCTTTGTCCGTTATATTATTTAAAGCCTCTGCAAACATTTTTCTAAAGATCATGGTGTCTAATTTTACTTGCTGATCAATAATACGAGCACTGATAGCCGTTGCTAAATCAATAAGAAACGGTTCAAAATAAAATAAAGCCTTATTTCTAAATGCAACAATTTCATTAATCTTAGCTAATACTTCTGCACTTTTCTCTTTGTACTCAGCTAGTCCTTCTTTTAAGCCCTCTTCTCTAGCTTCTTCAAGCACTTTGCTTTTTAACTCAGCTAATTCTTGGTCAAATTCTAATTTTTTTTGATTTTTATAAGCCTCAAGCTCAATATCAACTTTTTCTTTTGCATCAGATCTGAGTTCGTTGTAATGGTCTTCATTTGTCGAGTTTTGTTGTTCATCAATTTCCATATAGGATTCATCACCCTCTGGCTCAATGAACATTTCAGTTTGTAAACTATCGTCTGTTTGTATTTCTTCTAGTTTTTTTTGGGGTATGTTTTTTTGTTTTTTACCATCAAATTCCTTGATGGGTTGCACAAACAACAGCTCTTGAGTGTCTACAGCATTTTTTCGAATAATATTTTTAAACTTTCTTACCATATTTATTTTGCTCTAAACTAATTTGTTTTGTAATTATATTTTATCATAGTTTTCAATAAATCTGGGAGTTATGATAGCACATTATAAAGACAATTCTAATAATTGTTGTTATTATTTTTTTATGATCAAATATCCTGAGATTGACCCTGTATTTTTAAAGTTAGGACCTCTTGAATTTCGTTGGTATGGACTTGCTTATGTTTTGGGTTTGTTTTTACCGTTCATACTATTTAAAAAAGACTTTGAAACTCGATTTCAAATGTTTGCAGAAGATCGGTCTAATCTAATGATCTTTTTAATGATTGGCATCATCATTGGAGGTCGACTGGGTTATGTTATTTTTTATGATCCTATCAATTATATCTCAAACCCTTTTGGTATTTTAATGCTTAACAAAGGTGGGATGTCTTATCATGGAGGCGCTGTTGGGGCTATGCTTGCTGTCATTTTTTATGCGTCTCGTTATAAAAAACCAACCTTTTTATTGTTGGATTTATTAGGTCTTTTTAGCACGATTGGAATTGGCTTAGGACGCTTAGCTAACTTTATTAATGGCGAACTATATGGTCGAGTTTCTAGCGTTGCTTGGGCTATGGTTTTTCCAAGAGGAGGACATTTACCTCGCCATCCTTCTCAGCTTTATGAAGCTTTTTTTGAAGGACTTGTTTTATTTTTAATTTTATTTTATTTACTAAAAAAACATTCTTTAAAACCAGGACAATTATTTGCCGTTTACATCTTTTTATATGGGATATTTCGATTCTTTATTGAATTTACGCGTGAACCCGACCCACAAATAGGACTTTTTTTTGGCCTGTTTTCGATGGGACAGTTACTTTGCCTGCTCTGGATAGTTATAGGCTCATCTTTATTTTTTTTCTTCAAGAAAAAAACACTTTGATAAAGAATACCATTTTACCCATTCACTGATTTTAGTCCTTAGACGTCTTCCTTCCAGAAACTCATTTTAATAAACAAATCGTTTCTGATAAAATTTTACGGTTTAATTATGGATAATTTTAATTTAATATACCAAAAAATAAGAAGTACTATATGAACCCATCTAAGAGCTCAGAATTAAATGCCAACTCTCTTTTTAAGACGTCAACATACGTTCCACCGCCACCTGGTTTTTATTCTCTTGCTGTACCTCAAGAAAAAGAAGATCTTTCTCAAAGTCTAAAAGACGCTCGAACACCTTCTCCAAAAACTCAAGAACAATATGATCGTTTTGAAAGAGCTACTTTAAATGTCCTTACTGAAGAAGAAGATCATTCTCTACAACCTAAGACATCTTTAATGAATTATACTGATTCACCTGCATATTTTTCGAATGATTATCTGAAAATAGACAAAGACACTCATAGCGACACCCTTAATGTTGATGTAGACCAATGTAAAGAGCTTATTCAAATCTATGTATCTGAAGGTAAAGATAGCCGCTTTATACATGAAAAACTAGAGAACGCTTTGAAAAAATTAAATCAAACACTTCCTGAAATTATGGATACTTTGCCCTCATGGTTATCTAAAAAATTACATCAAAATGATGTTGAAAAGAAAGATTGGTTAAATCCGAAGAAAATTAAAAAAGGAAACGCTGTAGAATTATCATCTGAGCAAATCTTTATGGAAGTTAAGGATCAAATTTTTATTTATGATAATGGAGAGCACGTTGGTTATAAACATAATAAAACACTTCCTAAACTAGTAAAATCATCTTGGGTTTTAACAACTGTTGAATTATCAACAATTAATCCGCAGGATAAGCGGATTCAACTAACATTTAATTATTTGAAGAATACCTATTTTTTAGACGCCTACATTAAAAAAGATATGTTCGACTTGCTGTTAAAACAAAAGAAATTTAAGTTAGACTTTTTTTGTATAAAAAAATTCGAGAGAACCCCCCAGATGAGGATTTTTTACGGTGAGCGCTCAAAAGGAGATGAAATAGCTTTTTTTAAAAACATTGTTTCAAAAACATTTAAAGGTGAGTTAGGACCATCTATCACTCCCCCAACCCAAAAAAATAGTATTAAAAAAATTGGACCTCAGCTAGAGCAAGCTGTAAAGTTGCTAGATCCTTCATCCGATTTATTACCCAAAATCATCGATACTATAACCAAAATACGGCGTACTCATACAATTAAAGAAAGCTCCAAGGTATATTCTTACATTCAGGCTGCAAATGCTGTTCGGGATTATTTAATAGAACTTTATGAGGAAGGTGTTTTTAAAGATAAGCCACTTCTTTTAAAAAGTGTTATTGCCCATGAAGTGGACCAGCTTAACTCAATAGATCTTACTTTTAAACATAATTATATTAACTCTTTGAAACGTATCTTTGAAATGGCCTAGAAAACGTTTAACTTCCCCGAAACTCGTGTAATAATTACGGCATACATAAGTGAGATGAATATGAAAAGTAAAAAAGACTATATTATTGCTCAAAATAAGAAAGCCTACTATAACTTTGAGATTATAGAAAAACTTGAAGTTGGAATGGTTTTGAAAGGCTACGAAGTTAAATCTATAAGAATGGGTCATATAAGCCTGAACGATTGCTATGCTCGAATCATTCAAGAAGAACTTTGGTTAATTGGAGGCTATATCAAACCCTACGCACAAGCTCATGGTGTTGATAAAATTGACCCCACTCGAAGTAGAAAGTTGCTAATTCATAAACGTGAACTTAAACGCTGGATTGGAAAAGTACAAGAAAAAGGACTTACTATCATTCCATTGAAGCTGTATTTTAATAAAAACCATATTAAGCTTCAAATTGCGCTTGGCCGATCAAAAAAACAATTTGATAAACGGCAAAATAAGAAACAACAAGATATTCAACGTGATATTCAAAAAAATATGAAATTAAATATTAGATAGCTTAACTTGTCCGAACAATTCATCTAATGATATTCTTACAATAATACTTAAAGAGAGGGACTTTAATGATCAAATCACTTATTTCACTTTTTATTTTATATACTTTTTTTACAATTTCGACTTCTGCTGCCTTGGTCAGTGTGGGGGCACAAGCAGGCTTAGTAAATTTTGGAGAAAATTTTAATGACTCGACACATTTTGGAGCACGGCTTAATTGGGTTTCAAAAACAGGATTTATGATAGAAGGATCAGGTTACTATTTCCAAGCTGAATCTAATACGGGTTCTTCAGACTTAAAAGCTGGACTGGGGTTAATTGGAGCCAATTATGCGCTCCCAGTTCTTGAATCCGTTCGACCCTATGTTGGTGCAGCCATTGGCTTTGGACGTTTATCAACTACATATGACGACTCCCCATCTATTGCATACTCTCTTAAAGCAGGGATTAATTTAAATGTTTCAAAGGATCTTCGAGCTTTTGGAGAAGCTTCGTATTTTCATATTTCCAATAAAGCCAATATAGCTATACAGCCTATTTTAATTACGGCTGGCATTGGTATTGATTTTGGGGGTTCAAAAGAAAATGCTAACCGCCAATCGCGACCTGGTAATGTTTATCCATACACGCCTATAAAAAAGAAACCGGTTCGTAGACCATCTCGGCCACCAAGAGGGCCAAGACCGATGCCAGGGCGTTAATGATATTTAAATGGGGGATTTTATTATTATGTTTTTGGGTTCAGACTATGCATGCTGTTGATACACCATCGAAAAACTTAGAACTAGCCACCTTTGCAGGGGGGTGCTTTTGGTGCATGGAACCTCCCTATGTTGAACTTGAGGGTGTTATTTCAATTTACCCCGGCTATACAGGAGGAAAAGAAAAAGACCCGACTTATAAAGAGGTTAGTGCAGGAAAAACCAGTCATCTTGAAGCTGTTCAAATTCAATACGATCCTAAAAAAGTTAGTTACGAAACTTTAGTTGATATCTTTTGGCGTCAGATTGACCCTACTGACGATGGTGGACAATTTGCAGATCGAGGCAACCATTACAAAACAGCAATTTTTTTTCATAGTGAACAACAACAGAAAATTGCGCTGCAATCAAAAGAAGCGCTTGATAAATCAAAACGTTTTGATAAACCTATTGTTACGTCTATTCTAAAAGCTTCAACTTTTTATGTTGCGGAAGAATATCATCATAAATATTATCAGAAAAACCCTCTCCATTATAATTCTTATAAACTTTTTTCGGGTCGTAAACCTTTTATTGAGGAAAATTGGAAATAAGCCTTATTTTACAATTCATTAAACTGATTTAATCAGCACCAATATGCTTTTACCTGTTCGCCACTTTTCGAAANTATCATCCCAATTACCGCGACACCACATCGCATCCATTAAAATTAAACCTGCAGCTTTAAATAGAATTAAAACGATTGTAAACGATAAAAAAAAGGATTTAATTAAAATGAATGATATGAAGCATCCTATTGGNATTAGTATTGATGTTAAACGTAGAGGCTGTAACGGATTATCTTATATTTTAGATTATCAATATAGCTTAACNCCCTCTAATAAGATGGATGACATTATTAAAAAAGATGGCCTGACTATAGTTGTAAAAAGCAAGGCTATTTTTTTTGTAGCTGGGACTGAAATGGATTGGNAAGAAGATAGCTTNTCTTCGGAATTTACATTTAAAAACCCTAATGAAAAAGGTCGCTGTGGCTGCGGTGAAAGCTTTAATATTTAATGTTTCTACTTGTTTTTTCGCTGCCTAACAATACCCGCTTGATATGCTATAATTTTTTTTATGAANGCGTTCTTAAGTTTGTTTAAAATAGAGAAAAAACATTTTTTAGCTATTCTTTTTGTATCCATTTTATTTTTTATTGGAAATGGCCAATTTGATTTATTTGATAATTCTGAAACGCACTATACACGGGTTACTCAAGAAATGGTCGAGACAGGAGATTGGCTNAANTTATCTTATAATGGAAAACCTTGGTACGTGCATCCGCCTCTTTATTTTTGGACNACATCTATTATTACTNATATTTTTGGTTGGTCTGAACCTGTTCTCCGTTTTCAAGGNAGTTTTTTTACAATGGGTTGTGTNATTATGACTTANCTNATTGCTCACCTATTTTTTGGGTCTACGATTGCNCTTGGATCTGCACTTATCTTTGGAACATCAATTTATATTATTGCGATCGGTAAACTTGCTATTTTTGATGCTCATTTATACTTTTTTATGCTGTTGAGTTTATACCTTATNCTTGATCATTTACATCGAAAAGATACAAAGCCTTACTTCATTTTAGTTGCGGGNATTGCCACTGGCCTGGGAGTTTTAGCGAAAGGGCCTATTTCGCTTGTNCAGCAGTTGNTNTTTCTNTTTCCTTANTTATTATATTTAAAAGATTGGNCNCGNTTTAAATCTCCGTGGGTTTGGGCAACTATAGGGATTGCTATTGCNATACCGGCACCTTGGTATGCTCACCAACTGATACATCATGGGAAACCTTTTTTTGATTTAGCCTTACGGGATTACACATGGTTTCGCTTTTTTGGTGTAGTTGAAAGCCAAAGTGGTCCTTGGCATTATTACTTTACTGTTTTGTTAGGATTTTTCCCATGGCTTTGCTGGCTTCCATTTATTATTTATTCTCACTTTAAAACAAAACTTTTTTCTCAAAATTCACTTGAAGCAAAAGGGCTCATGTTTGCCTGGNTCTCAACCATAATAACTTTTGTCTTTTTTTCTATCGCCCAAACTAAATTACCAAATTATATTTATCTTATGTTTCCATTTATGGCTATTTTATCGAGNCATTGGTTTTTCCAAGAAAAAAGCTCTAAGCAAGCTTTATTAAGTTTAATTGTATTTGCCTTTATTATTATAACCATCGGGTTTAATATCACAATTTATGATATTGAACCGGCTAGAATATTATTGATNAAATTTACTTTTATCGCCTTATCTTTACCGATATTAGGCTTTCTTGTAGGAAGCTATTTNAAAAAAACTAAATCCTGGTCTTTAATNCTTTTTACGGGTTTGAGCTATTTATCGATAGGATGGTTATGTTTTGTTGTTTTGCCTAAAGTAAGTGACTACGATGAAGTTAAAAAAGGGACTGCAATTATTCTTGAAGATGTTAAAAATATGCCTTACACAATGGTCCATTATTANGGTATAAANCCTTCTACATTGGTAAGGCTAAATAAAAATGTTCTTCAATTACGGTCAGATAACGACCTTTTAACAACCATTAACAACAATAAACTTGTTTATGTATTAAGTCATCAAAAATATATTCATGATGGCTTAACCTCACTTCCAGCCACTCAACAAACTTGGCGCTTTGATGATCATATCGTNGTAAAATATAGCCATGAGTAACACAAAATTAAACGTTTGTATTGTGATGCCCACTTTAAATGAGGCAAAAAATATNACNAAAATTGTACCNGCTATTTTTGACCANCAGCAAAACCTACCTAATTATATTTTACATGTTNTATTAGTAGATGGAGACTCTCANGANGGGACTAAAGATATTGCNTTAAAACTGAAAAACTCCTACCCCNATTTAGATATCATTACCTGTAAAGAAAGGGGGTTAGGAAGAGCTTATAAAGAGGGCTTTAAACATACGATTAAAGTTTTAGATCCAGACTTTATTTTTGAAATGGATGCAGATGGTCAACATGAACCAAAAATGATTCCTACTTTTTTAAACCTGGCATCAAATGGAACAGACTGTGTTATAGGCTCTCGTTTTGTTGCGGGTGGAAAGTTAATTAACTTTTCTTTCAAACGTAAATTAATGAGTAAAGTTGGAAATTTATTAATTCGTATTGTTGGNGGAATTCCTGGNATAGCTGATTGCACATCAGGATACCGTTGTATCAAAACAAGCTTTATTAAAAAATGCCAATTTAAATATTTACTTACAACAGGCTATGCTTTTCAATCTTCACTTATTTCTGAATTGGTCCGCCATAAAGCAAGAATTATCGAATACCCCATCACATTTAATGAAAGAAAACATGGAGAGTCCAAGTTACGATTAAGTGATCAAATAGATTTTTTGATTAATTTGTTTTTTATTCGAATCAATAAATCATTCCAATTTATTAAATATATTTTAGTTGGGCTTCTAGGCTTAGTCGTCAATATGGGATGTTATTATGTTTTAACACGATTTTATGGGTTTCAACAAAACATAGCCTATTTACTGGCAATTGAGTTATCAGTTATAAATAATTTTATTTTTCATCATTTATGGACATTTAAAAGTCCTCGAATAAAAAAACGACCTATTCAACATCGATTTATTACGTATCATCTTAGTGTTCTCGCAAGTATTTTTGTTCAATATACTGTATTTTTAATTTGCTATCACCTTTTATCGTGGTGGGATATGCTAGCTACTTTTATTGGAATTTGTGCTGGCTTTTTTATTAATTACATTATNAATACTCAGATCACTTGGAANACAAAAGTTCAATCTAAACTAACTTAATTATTNAATTCANNATAAAAAATANTACAAAAAGCTAGATAACTTTACAAACATTTCCTCTAACGCGCTTTTNTGTGTGTAATAGTTATTGTATGCCACAATTGAAGCATAAAAGTTTGGGCACTTTTCATATAAAATGGGNGCATCATAACGNGTCCCAAAAAANAGCCCAATAATAGGTACATTTATTTTTTTTGCCAATCTATTTAAATCTTCCGCTTGTGCTGATGTTTGGATACCAACTATAACAAGATCAACCTCTTTAGCTCTCTTTTTTATGTTTTCTTTTATGGTTTCGGATAAACGTTTATCGTTCTTTATTAAGTCTTCCAACTCAGCCGTTAAACTTAACTTTTCTGTCATAATTTTAGATATATAAGACCATTTCTGTGAATGAGTTAGTGGTTTTTGCAATAAAAGNTGCTCTGCTAGAATGTTTTGATTTTTTAATTGTTGGATTATATTGTTATTGAATGATGNACGCCCACTTAAAACCAAAGCTTTTTTAATTGAACCATTTAACTTNTGTGAAGTATCTTTCTTAATTACATGTACTGAGTTTTTAATAATACTGGTTGCNAGNTTTGTNTGATCACTTTGCTTTAACACTTTTTCATAAGGAATTAATAATGGGGGACTAAATAAACCATGTTTATGCTTCATCATTACGACTCTTCTTACAGCTTCGTTTAGACGGTCTAAAGGCAAGCTTCCATTGTTTACAGCTTGAACAAGGTACTCAATTACGTTATTAATTTGAGCTGTATTTTCGCCAAGCATAATTATGTCGCTTCCTGCTAAAATAGCATTTAGGCTTGCTTCTTCGATTGATAAATTTTTTCGAACGGCCTTCATATCCATATGATCTGTGATNACAACACCTTTAAACTTAATATTTTCTCGTAATAATGTTGTTAGGATAGATTCAGANAAAGTNGCTGGATTATTTTCGTCTAANTTGGAGAAAAAAATATGAGCTGACATCATCATAGGAACTTTTTTAGTATACTTAAATGGAAATAATGCTAAATCGTTTAGTTCATCAACGCTATGATCGGATTGAGGTAGCCCAATATGAGAATCTTGAGTTGTCAGACCATGCCCCGGAAAATGCTTTGCTACNGGTATNCTCCCCCCTTTTAAAACTCCTTTTATAAATGCTTTTCCATGCTTNGCAACTACTTTTGGTGAATTTGAAAAACTGCGTGAGGCAATNACTGTGTTAGATGCTGACAAATTAACATCAAGAACAGGCGCATAGACAACGTCAATTCCAGCATAATGNAACTCTTTTCCAATAATNTANCCNACNTTNTCNGTAAGTTTTAAATCATTTAAAAATCCTAATGACATCATTCTAGGAAACGCCGTNCCATACTCAGCTAGACCAATTCCTTCATGATCAACAGATGTAAAAATAGGNATATTGGGTAGTTGCATNGCTGTTATTGCCGCAAGTTTTTCTTTNAGCTTTAAACTATTNTCAGGGTGGCGNTTTTCTTTATATAAAATAACGCCGCCTATGTGCTTGTCCTTAATTGTTTTGAGAATTTGATCATTATTTGAAGAATAAAGTGANACTAAACATAACTGACCTATTTTTTGNTCTANAGACAATTGGTCAAAATCAATNGGATCATTTTTTACAAATATTAGGTCACATGAAATAAGATGACTNGCAATAATTACAANTAAAATAAATCTAAAAATTTGCATACATAAATCATAGCATAAATGGGTATGTTAAAATAATTGAATATTAAACTCTTATCAGATTATATTATTGGAACTTAACATCGAGTTAAACTTGAAACTAAACTTAGGATAAAGTATTATAAAGTTATGTTTTCTAGATTCACTGAAAAAGCAATTCAATCAATAATGCTAGCTCAAGANGAAGCTAAACGNTTTCACCATTCNTATGTGGGTACAGAACATATTTTACTAGGAATCATTGGCGAAGGTGATAATGTTGTTATCAAAACGCTACAAGAAATGGGCTTTACNACTGACCAAGTTATTAATGCCATTGAAGAACGTTTAGAATATGGTGGTATTTCATCAGATTTTGGTAATATTCCATTTACACAACAAGCTAAGCAGATTTTAACTTATGCATGGGATGAAGCACGTAAATTAGGTCACAATTATGTAAATGTAGAACATCTGTTTTTATCTGTCTTTAGAGACCCTACATCAATTGCGGCAAGAGTCCTTTCTGAACTTGGAGTTGATGTTGCTGCGTTTAAAAACCTTTTGTTCAAAAAGCTTGGCGATAAAGTTACAACAGTTCAAAAAGTAAAATCAGCTGTTCCAACACCAACCTTAGATTTATTTGGACGTGATCTTACATGGTTGGCAAAAGAAAATAAACTTGANCCAGTAGTAGGNCGTGAAAAAGANATAGAACGAATTATCCAAATATTATGTCGACGATCAAAAAACAATCCAGTTTTAACAGGNGAGCCTGGTGTTGGTAAAACAGCTATTGTAGAAGGNCTGGCCCAGAAAATAGATAGCGATAACATACCTGCTAAATTAAAAGATAAACGTGTTATNACTTTAGATTTAGGTCTTTTAGTTGCCGGAACTAAGTATCGAGGTGAATTTGAAGACCGAGTTAAAAAAGTTATGGAAGAAGCTCGTAAGGCTGGAAATGTGATTATTTTTGTNGATGAATTACATACTATAATTGGTACAGGTGGATCAGAAGGAAGTTTAGATGCTGCTAATTTATTTAAACCAGCTCTAGCNAGAGGTGAGTTACAATGTATNGGAGCTACAACTTTAGAAGAGTATCGTAAACATATTGAAGGTGATGGTGCACTAGAACGTCGTTTTCAATCCGTCTTAGTGGAAGAACCTTCAACTGATGAGACATTACTGATTCTCAAAGGAATTAGGGAAAGATATGAAGAGTTTCACAAAGTTGTGATCACAGATGATGCATTAGACCAAGCTGTCTATTTATCAAACAGATATATTTCTGATCGTTTTTTACCTGATAAGGCCGTTGATGTTATTGATGAAGCTGCGGCGAAGGTGATGTTAAAATCATCTGATCTTTCAGAAAATGTAAAAAAGATTTTAGAAGAAAAAAAGAAAATTGAATCTGAAATAGAAATTGCAAAACTTAAAGAAGATGANAANATTGTTAAGCTGTTAACTAAAAACTTAAAAGAATCATCTGCTAAATTAAAGCAACTACCAAGTGAAGAGGTTCGTTATATTGAACCTACTGTAAATGAAGATGTAATTGCTGATGTTGTTTCTCAATGGACAGGCATTCCGATTTCTAAAATTAATCAAGAAGAAACAAAACGATTAATTAAAATGGATAAGGAATTAAAAAATAATATTGTTGGGCAAGATGACGCTGTAAAATCGCTAGTGCGAGCGGTAAAACGATCAAAAGTTGGATTGAAAGATCCTAAACGCCCAATCGGATCTTTTCTCTTCTTAGGTCCAACCGGTGTTGGTAAGTCTGAATTAGCTAAGCGATTAGCTGAGTTTTTATTTGGAAGTGTGGATAACTTAATTCGTATTGATATGTCAGAATTTATGGAAAAACATACGGTTTCTCGATTAATTGGTTCACCTCCAGGATACGTTGGCTTTAATGAAGGTGGTCAATTAACAGAACCTGTTAGAAGGAAACCTTATTCAGTAGTTTTATTTGACGAGCTTGAAAAAGCATCCTCTGACGTTATAAACATCTTATTGCAGATTTTAGATGATGGTAGGCTTACTGACTCTACAGGTAGAACTGTAAACTTTAAAAATACTATTGTTATTATGACGTCTAATGTTGGTAGTAAATTTATCCAACAAGAGACATCGTTTGGGTTTGTTGATCCATCCCATATTGAGGAAACTAAATACGAAGCACTTAAACAAAAATTAGATAGAGAATTAAAAGATAACTTTAAACCAGAATTTTTAAATAGAATTGATGATATTATTGTATTCAAATCTCTTAATAAAGAAAATATTAAAGAAATCGTTGATGTTATGATGAATGAGATTCAGGTGAGATTAAAAGAAAAGAATATTGATATTACTTATGATAAAAAAGTTAAGGATTTACTTGTTAAAAAAGGATACGACCAAAAGTTTGGTGCGCGTCCATTACGCCGAGCCATCCAATCTATGTTTGAAGATAAATTAGCAGATGTTTTACTTGAAAAAGGTGGAATGCAAGGAAATCTTAAAGCGGATGCTACCGTCAAAAAAGATGAAATTGTTTTTGAAATTACAAAGAAGAAAAAACCTCCTAAAAAAATTGCTAAAAAAAGAGAGCTCATCACGGCTAACGCCTAATCTCTAGTTAATGTCAAAAGTCAAAACCTTATTTGAATGTACAGAATGCGGAAGCACCTACCCAAAATGGCAAGGAAATTGCGAAGCCTGCTCTGCTTGGAATACCTTAACAGAAAAAATTGTCCAAAAAACAACCCAAGCTTCAAGCCCTCAGTTTTTAATTCAATCAGAACCCATTGCTATTGAAAATATTCAAATAGAAGATCAGGATATTATCCCAACAGGAATTTCCGAGCTGGATAATGTTTTAGGGCAAGGTATCGTCAATGGAAGTATTATTTTGCTTGGTGGTGAGCCTGGAATTGGGAAATCGACGTTATCATTACAGTTCTGCCAAAGATGTGCTCAAAAAGGGCTTAAAATCTTGTATATCACGGCAGAAGAAGGTGTAAGTCAGATACGATTGCGAGCTGAACGAATTGGCCCCTTAAGCGAAACAATGTGGGTATATGCTCAATCTGATATGGAAACCATAATTAAACAATGTGATCAACTTCAGCCAGATCTCGTTTTAATAGACTCCATTCAAGTTGTCCGTCACCAAGATGTTTCTGGCATTGAAGGATCTGTTAGCCAAGTAAGACATTGTGCCAATGTCTTTTTGAAATGGGTTAAGGCAAATAATAAAGCTGGTATTTTAATTGGTCATATCACAAAAGATGGACAGCTTGCTGGCCCAAAAGTTCTTGAGCATTTAGTCGATGTTATTCTTTATTTAGAGGGTGACCGCCAAAAAAATTATAGAATACTCCGTTGTAATAAAAATAGATTTTCAACTACACAAGAAATTGGTTTATTCGAAATGAAAACGGAAGGACTGATTGAAGTAACACAACCCGCTGAATTTTTTATTGAATCTACCTCGTCTGTTCACCCTGGCTCTGTGATTACACCTATTTTAGAAGGAAATCGAGTTCTTTTAGTCGAACTCCAAGCACTTGTTGTTAAAACTGGGTATGGTATGGCAAAACGAACTTTTGTTGGTGTTGATTCACATCGGGCGAATTTAATGACCGCTTCAATTGATAAGTTTTTGAATTGTAACTTATCATCTAGAGATGTTTTTTTAACTATTATTGGAGGGCTTAAAGTTAATGAGCCCGCTCTTGATTTGGCTATTATTGTCGCTATTATTTCATCACTACTAGATCAACCTCTAGCGTCCAAAGTTGCTGTTGTTGGAGAAGTTGCACTGACTGGTGAATTACGTAGTGTTCCAAAATTAGAAAATCGGTTACTTGAATTAACAAAAATGGGCTTTAAAAAAGTTATTGTGCCTGAAAAAGCAAAGCTAAAAGCGCCGATAAAAACAAATATTGAAATTGTTTATGCTAATGATGTTCGTTCCGTTATTACAAGCTTATTCCGATTCCAAAATAATCATGATAACTAAAACTGAATTAAAGAAATCTCTGAAAGAGATTTTTGTTAAACTGCAAAACCCCATGTATAGCTGGGAAGGATTAATTGAACTTAAAAAACTAGATGTAAATCATTTTAAAGATATTTTGGTTTATGTTAAACATCCATTTTGGCTAGTAAGCTGGGCTGTATTAGATAAAATAGCTGATTTTGATGATGAATCAGCCATTCCTTTTTTATTCCCTTACTTGAAACATCCTGACCCTCAAGTAAAACAAAAAGTGCAAGAAGTTATTACAATGGTTTCTTCAACAAACTTTTTATATTTCATAAAAAAACTAGATCATAAAGATTATCGTATTCGAACTTTTGCAACAAACTTTCTCAAAGCCCAAGGACTTCCTATTATTCAATATTTAAGCTCTCAAGTTGGAAAACATTCATGGGTTATTTCAAATCGATTAGTCCAAATAATTTGGGAGGTTATTGGCCCAAAAAAAAGTACCGTTCTAGCCACCTTTTTATCTATTCAAAGTGTACAGCGACATACAATTATGTTAATGGCTTTAAGTAAAAATAAACGCTGTATTGAGCCCATTATCAAGTTATATAAAGTGCCTCGACTCAAGCAACATATCTTATTGGCTATCAACTCTTTTGGAATTAACGAGGCAAGTCCAGTNATTATTCAAAGTTTGTTAAATCCTAAATATAAACAACTCGCAAAAGAGTTACTTCAAAAGTTAGGCAGCCCTGTTGTTCCACATCTAATTAAAGCTTCGATTAGCAAGAAAGAACATTATAAAGATATTATGCGTTTACTTGAAACGATTCCTTTTACAATGAACCAATATATAACATTAGAAGAAAAATATNTTGAAAAAAAAGACATGNTCGAACATCTTAANCCAATTAGCCGNTTTGAGCCACNTTTACGTACNAATCGTTAATTTGGTTAGCCTTTCAAAAAAGTAACTATTTCATTTGCCGTTTTCTCATCTCGTAAAATTCGACGGTGTCCACATTCTTTTGTTAAAAATAACTGGCTATNCTTAAACAGCTTNTGAACANTCTTAGCNGAGCTTACAGGGACATCNGTATCATCTTCACAATGAANAATTAAGGCAGGGATATTAATATCCTTAANAAAACTAATAGGACTAAAAGATGTTACGCTTAATTTATATTTATCATAATAANACTTATTGATACGCTCAACATAATCCTNAGGTAATTTAAAAACTTTAATAAATTGCCTAAAACTCTCAATAATATCTTCTTGCATACTTATGACAACGACTTTATCAAAACTATCATTTAAACGAATTGCATTTAATATCGAAATTCCACCAAACGAATGTCCAATTGCATAGTTGAACGGTCCTATTGTCTTTGAAAGATATTGGACACATTTTACAAACTCNAAAAGTAANGTATTTCGTGTCCCTGANTTTCCATGTGCAGGAGCATCAAATGTTGTCACATCATACCCTTCCAGATAACACTGTTCTGCAATNTTAAAAAGCTGGCTACCTCTACCGCTCCAGCCATGTACTAACAATACTTTTGGGCCATTACTTTTTAATCGGTATACCTGAATCGACTTNTTTAAACTGGGGATATATAGTTTTGATTGTTGTGACTTTGAAAGGAACGCTTTTTCACGGTCTGGTGTTTTAAAATAAATTGGCTTGGTTAAAAATAAAATAAGTAATTTTAATGTTAAAAAAGGTGATATATGATGAAGTATTTTTACAAATAAAAGAATACTTTTGGGCAAATTTTCAGCGGCTTGTAAGATGGGCTCATTTTTCATGTTTTTTTTACTTTCTTTGACTTTAAATTATTGTTCCCAGATTCAAAAAAAGCTAAACACGCTTTATACTTATTTTATAAAATTCACGCATATCTTCAGTAACATCAAATAAATCTTCTTCCTTTAATNNNGCTCTTGTAGTTGGATCTGTNCCATTACTTTTTACCCAATCTTGAACAAGATTTGATTTATATAAATTACTACTGTNTNNCGACAATGATATTTTATTGTCATTANTTNTAAGCAACTCAGGTATACTTTCGAAACTAATGGGACATATTAGATTCTTTGTCTCTGCTTCTGATTCATTGTTTAATAAAAACTGGGTATAAGATTTTGCAAATATTCTTATTGTTGTTATATNTTCGAATGATGTACACTTACTTACTTTATTGTAAACGGCTTTAAAAAACATTTTTTTATTCNTATCTGATAAATTTTTAGCATTAGGTTCATTCAAATTAATTATAATCACAATTAAACTAAATGTTTGCAAAAATAGCTCATTTCCAAACGTATTTACTATATCTTTATACCAGTNTAAAGTTTCTTTGATTTTAAATATTTCTNCACTTTCACTTATTTTTTCACTAAACCCAGGCTCAGCTGCAAAGTGTTTTACTACAGCTATAATGTGGCTTTTTTCTAGCTCATTTAATGGATAGTTAAANTTTGCAAATAACTGATTAATNTTGTCTAAACAATCATTTAAATATTNATCTNCTATAGAATATAACTGAGTTCTTATTTGAGCCTTANATAAAACGATNTTATTTTTTTNTAGAAATGTATCTATATCTTTGTTCTTTTTTAGAAATGTATCTAGAGATTCGCAAGGATTAACNTTTCTTGAATANCTATATCCCAAAATTTTAAATGGATTAATACTACTTAAACACATAATTATTTTTTTTATAAAATTTTTTAAAGTATATTTAAAGTTAATACTTACTTTAAAATATCGTTTTTTNTAAATAATATATTTCNTTTTGTTGATTTAACCTTATTGAATAATTTCATCGNTGCTTATACACTTAACGAAATTTTATCACAGAAGCGGTTACTTTTTATGATTGAACGAACTATTCATTTGCCTTTCACTAAGATACTAAACACATCAGCATTAAAAAATGTTACTCAAAAATTACACCAATCCACATTGCCTGAGTTAGGATTTAATACTGTGTCAGAACCAAAGTTACCAAAAAGCTTTTATTCGGATTTATATCAAAAAAATACAATCACTATTCTCCCAAAATTAAATCGTTACCTAAAAATAGATGTTCAATCTANNCTTTTAAACCTTTTAGAGAAACAACCTAGTTCTTANAATTGTATCTATGATAAATTCGAANCTGTGGATCAAGATAATATNCAACAAGATGAACTTTCNCGACAATGTAGAATAGACTTTGACATCACTGACTNTAAAATATCTCTTTATAAAAATAGAAAATATAATTCACTTACTCCAACTGAATATACTTTCACAAACTCTGAGATACTTGTTTTTAAATCTCTGATTACTTTAGCTTGGGGCGAAGAACCTAACAATGTAAAAGGTAGATTTGTAATTCGCGAAATGCATTTTAATCAAACNCATTCTAGCTATACTACAACCTTCCATCGAGATGGAGCAGATAGAACTATGATTCTCCCTATTCGGTCTGAAAATGTGGACGTTGAGACTATTTTTAGAAATGATAATGAAGATATTATAAAACGAAACAATACATTTACTATTGCGGATGATCAAGAACATTGTGTGAATATAAGGTTAAAAAGAANTTTNTCAAATGGCATTCGAACAACAGTAGTTCTTGGATTAACAAAAACCTAAAGCCACCCAAATCGTTCTAAATAGGCNTTTAGTGACGGATAGTCTTTTTTTACGGGAGGACAATAACTTCCCACATAACGACGTNCCCAAATTGCACCTGTAGAAAACCGATTTTCATCAAACTCATAAATNTAGCGATCCACCTTAATAAAATTAGGAGATTCACCTNGGAAAGGATTGTGTTTTAATAACCGTGTTGTTTTTTTATCGTTGATTAATAATTTGTATACAAAATGAACAAGCCAAGGATCACTGATTTGTGGCCTCATTGCCGCAAACCAAATTTGCCAATCTAAACGATAATGAAACGGTGCAATTATTGGTAGAGAATCAGAGGGCCTATTTGGTTTACCTTTAAATAGATACTCTTCCCAAATTGTTTCTTCAGTTATTACTTTATCTGAAGTACCCATCACGACTAATTCATAGCGAGTTTTTCCAACATGGCCAAATGCTCCATAGGTATTAACCAAATGAAACCGATTAAATGATGCGTTCATTTTCTGACTAGGACTTAACATATTATGAATTGGATAAATACTCATGAATAATGTAAAAAAACTTATTAAAAAAACAGGAGACTTTTCAATCCACTGGATGAATGAAAAAGGTTTCATTATTTTGATACTTTTCGCTATATGTTTTATATCAAATAGATTAGATTGAAATGCAGGCAAGCATTGAACAATTGTTACATAATTCAACCAAGATAGGTTACCGCTTAATATTAAAGAAAACTGAAATAAGATTATCCCAAAAGCTGCAATACGGCGAAAGAAAAATGGAAAAAATAAGAAAATAGGTAAAATAATTTCTGCAATATGATTAAAGACTACGCCGCTTTTTAATACAACCTTGGGTAGATGATGAAAAAACCAGCTTAATGGGTTTGGAATAGGCTGAGTTTCAAAATGATANAATAATGCTGTATAGTCTCGCCATACAGNATCACCTCTTAATTTAATTAGGCCTGCGCCAAACATATTTCTAAATAAAATCCAGATTATTAAAATACTTACAATATTAGTTGAGATTTTTTGTCTCGGAATTTTGAATTGTTTTAATGGGCAAAGAAATATAGTAAAAAAACCTGTTTCCAGTAATAAACTTTCCCAACCATATCCATAAAATACCTGNCCAATATGAACGATAGATATATAGCAAACCCAAATTCCAAACCATACTAATGCATTTTGGCGACCACTTAGACAACTTATACTTAATATTAGGCCTAGACTGCCAATTAAAAACAATGATATTGAATTACAAGACACCCAAAATAAAGTAGGGTTATCNAAAAANCCTAAGTCTCTTGCTCGTAAATTATCTAAAAAACTTGATGCAGGTAGTAACCCTTGATCCCCTAAAAGGGCATTAAATTGAGTTAAAAAAGCTAAAAATGCAATTCCATAAATTAGTGAAAGCGCTATACAAAATGCACTTAAAATACTTTGTTTTTTAGCCCAATTAAGTGTCNTAACTTTAATATGCTCAGGATTCTTTAGATTGATATTTAAATCTAGTTTTTTTGATATACTTTTAATTTCTTTTACTGCCTTGCTGATTAATTTAAGTAACATAAATTAAAGATAAATAGGCAAAGAAAATAGAAAGGCTATCCCATAAAATATTAATACGACATGAAGTTCTTTAAAGCCCAGTAATTCAAAATGGTGATGCAGCGGCGACATTAAAAAGATTCGTTTTTTTGTTTGCTTAAAATAAGCGACCTGAATAATNACGGATAAGGTTTCAATAATATATATTGCCCCCAATGGAAGTAAAATCCAAACATCTGCATATAATAATGCCAATCCTGCGAAAACGGCACCTAACGCCAAGGATCCAGTGTCTCCCATAAATAATTTTGCTGGATTCCAATTATAAAATAAAAATGACATTATAATGATTATTAAGATCACAATAAAACGTGAAATATCTACCTGATAACTTTCAACCATGACGTAATAAAAACCAAACAACGTTAATAAGCTGCAGCCAGCTAAAAGGCCATCTAGACCATCTGTTAAATTTGTAGCGTTTGAAGCGCCNACTATGANNAACATATAAAATGGATAATGCCACCAATCAAGCCCNGAAAAATACATTGAATACAAATAAATAAACCCTAAAGAAAATAAGCATTGTAATGCAAACTTTTGNCTTGCAGAGAGTCCTTTGTTACTTTTTTTATATAAAGCTAAAATATCATCAGAAAAACCAATCAAAGCAAANACAGAATACAAGGCCACNAACCAAGTTACTTTTAGTGATGTAGTAAAAAATAATGCCCACGATAACCATACTGATAAAAGGATAGTTATTCCGCCAATAGTAGGTGTTTTAGCTTTTTTTTGATGATCTGATGGGCTTAAATCATAAATAGGTTGATATGCTTTAAATCGATGGAATAATTTGATTAACATAAAATGTGAGAGTAATGAAAAAATTACCAAAATGAATATTTTAAAGAAAGATGGTTCGTAAAAACTCAACTGTTTCCTCCATTTTTAATCCTCTAGAGCCTTTTACAAGAATAACATCTCCAAATTTACATTCAACTTTTAAATACTCATGTAACGCTTTTTTGGACTCAAAATGAATAATACTAAGCTTTTTAGAATTTAATACTTTAAACTCTTCTCCTAATGTTATNCACAAATCAATGTCATGNTTTAAGGCTAANTGCTCAACTTTNTGATGTTCTTTTTTTGAATANTTTCCAAGCTCTAGCATNGCGCCTAACACTACAATTTTACGCCCTTTAAACTTTTTTAANTATGTAAATGCATACTCTAGGCCTGCTGGATTAGAATTGTAACTATCATCTATTATTCGAATGGTAGAGGTTCGTAGAACTTTTAAGCGTTTTGAAGAAGTTTCTACGGTTTCAATTCCATTATTTATAGTGGNTGCATCAAGGCCTAAATGCTGGCCTACNGCATAACAAAGATTNATATTTTCTGATAATTTATCTTCTCCTTTAAAAGGTAAAGCTATATACCCATTTTTTTCAGCCTTTGTAACTAAGAGGTTATGATAAGGGGTATTAAAATTTATAAAGCTAACTCTTTTTTGCTCTTGCCACTTTTGAGCTTTACGAAAAATTTCAGCTTTTCCTAGACATAGTTGGCGCTGAGACGTAAAAAACTCAATATGTGTTAACCCAATGTTTGTAACCACAACAATATCAGGTTGTACAATTTTAGTTAAAAATGAAATATCACCCTTTTTTCTCATTCCCATTTCAACAATTAAATATTCCGTATTAGCATCTGCCGATAATAACGTAAGAGGGACTCCGAATTCATTGTTTTGGTTTTCATGAGTTTTAGTGACCTTAAACTTTTGCCCCAAAATTGCTGCTAACATATCTTTTACTGTTGTTTTTCCTGATGANCCCGTAATTGCAATCACTTTACACTTTAACTTTTTACGATATTTTTTTGCATACTCAAATAAATCTACATCTAATACCTTCCCGCCTTTTTTAATAACATCATCTATGAAATCATGGCCATCAAAATTAGGGCCTTTGACTGGAATGAATGTATCACCTGGCTGGATNGTTCTCGAGTCTATTGAATATGTCATAAGAATCCTAAAATTTCTAAATTTTTTCTTACAACTTCTCGATCATCAAATTCAATTGGCCCTGAATTTAAAATTTGAACCGTTTCATGGCCCTTNCCTGCAATCATTACCAAATCATCTTTTTTAGCCATTTTTAAAATTGTTTCAATTGCCTTGAATCTATTTTCTTCGATTATATAATTTGCTGATTTGTCNGGTACTCCTGATAAAATATCTGCAATTATTTGCTTTGGATCTTCACTTCGCGGGTTATCCTGCGTTATGACAACTTCATCAGAAAAACTAAANGCTGCGTCTGTCATTAATGGACGTTTTGAACGATCTCTATCCCCTCCACATCCAAACAAGCATAATAACCTCGCTTTTTTGCTTGGCAAACATTGTCGCGCCGTGTTTAACACTGAGCGTAAACTATCGGGAGTGTGGGCATAATCTACAACAACTGTGAAAGGTTGAGTTCCTTCAATGATCTCAAACCGTCCAGGGGGCGACTTGACCTCAGAAAGTACTTTATTTGCTTTTTTTTCTGAATACCCTAATTCTAATAGAATAGCTTTTGTTGCTTGTAAATTTTGCTTATTAAATTCGCCTAAAAGATTGCTATTTTCGGGTATTTTAATTTCAGAAAAATCAGAAGGTCCAATTGATACACCTGGTTTTGCGTGTAAAAAACTGAGCTTAGTTTGTTCGTAATCTTCAAAATTACCATGGTAATCTAAATGATCTTGGGTGATATTGGTTAAACAACGTATAGAAAAATCAATTTCAGCTACTCGTCCTTGCTTAATTGCATGAGATGACACTTCCATGACAAAATGGGTTCCCTTTTTATTTAAATGATCAGACATTAACCGAACAGTATCTAAAGACTCTGGCGTTGTTAAATTTGAATTTAAAGTGCCTAAAACAAAACTATTTTTACCTAATAATGTAAGTGCTTGATAAACAAAATGTGATACTGAGGTTTTTCCATTAGTTCCTGTTATTCCAACTACTTTGAGTTTGCCTGAAGGGTTGTTAAACTTTGTTCGGGCAAGCTTTGCCATTTCATATCTTGTCATTGGGACAACGTCTATAGCGCCATTTTTTTTGGCCTCTTTTATATATGGTTCGCCTCCTGGTAGGCAAATAAAGATATCTCCAGGTTTAATCTTTCTAGAATCAAATTGGTACATACAGTTTGAAATTATACCAGTAGCTGTGGTATTATTCTAATTCAAATTAAAGGGATTAGGACCGTGATTTGGGAGTAAAAATCGACCCGCTAGTAGTTGAATATTGTGAAACTAAAAATGTAGCTTTAAAAGAACAAATTCTTAAAAACTACAAACCGTTAATCCATTATATCGCTCGAAAGCTTGCTTTTAATGTCAATGATATAGATGATCTAGTTCAAGTTGGTTCAATTGCTGTTTTTAAAGCTTTAGATCGATTTGATGTTACTCGCGAAACAGATTTTTCTACTTTTGCTACACCAAATATCATTGGTGAAATTAAACACTACTTTAGAGATAAGTGTAAGCTTGTTAAAATACCGCGAAAAATTCAAGAATTGTACTCTAAAATTAAAAATGAACTTGCTCTTTGTCAACAGGAAGGGTTTAATCCAACAATTCAATATCTTGCAGATAAACTTGAGGTTAGCGAAGAAAAAATTCTTGAGGCGATGGAGGCCGGTCAGAATTCACGAATTATTTCACTAGATTCCCCTACGTTTACTGACAGTAGTAACTCTAGCGGTTCAACGTTGGTTGATAAAATAGGGACTGCAGATAAAGAGGATGTCTTGCTGAACAAAGAAACGCTTAAACAAGGCATCTTAAAGCTTTCTACCCGTCAACGACGTATTGTTTACTTACGATTTTTTGGTGGATTATCACAAAGTGAGATAGCTGAACGGATGGAGTTATCTCAAATGCACATATCACGTTTGTTAGCTAAAGCAATTAAACGATTACGAGAGGAGTTAAAAAAGAAATGAGCATCGTTATTGATCAGGAAAAAATTAAGGAACATATTATACACCGTTATGAAAATATATTGCTTGACCGCATTTTAGTAGAAGAACTTGATAATGGGAAAGGTGATTTAGAACTTTGCATCACGGATAATGACCCATTGGGTAGAGACATTTTTTTAACTGAACGAAAATTTAAAGAAAAAGTTATTATGACTCCTATTTTTATGGAAATTATGGCCTTAGCAGCCATAACTTGTTCAGGTAAAGTTGAAGAAGGCCAAGTTGTTTTTTTTACAGGAATTAGTCAATTTGAAAAATTTTCAGAGCTCCCCGTAGGTCAAACCAATAAAGGTTTTGTTGAAAAACTATCAGAAAAGAAAGGTTTTTTAAAATATAAAGGGGACTTAAAAACAGAATCAGGACAAATTGCTGCCACAGGTTCTATGACAGCTTACTTTATGCAAGAGTCTGAGCAAGAAGGTGATTCTGCAACAAAAAAAACTATTGAACTTCCTTCACAAAAAGATGTGATTCCACTTAATAAATCTACTTACCCTAAACAAGTCGATATGGTTATTGCAAATACGATTTCTGTTTTATCTGATTCAAGCTGCATTGTAAATTATACTTACCCTACAGATCATCCTCTTAACAAAGGGCACTTTCCTGGTAATCCAGTCATGATGGGTGTGATGCAATGGATGAGCGTTGCAGATGCATTAACGGCTTTTTTGGAAGCTCAAGAAAAAGATGGAGAATGTCGAATTAGCTGCAATGCTGTTATTGCGAATCAAGACAATGTTGTAATCGCTGAATTTAAAAAGGTAGAATGTAAGGCCTGGATTAATGTTGACGGTATTGGAAATCAAGCGGATATCATCAAAACTAATCGTATTGTATTTAGAAGCATGGTTAAACCTGGCGATACCCTTTCAATTTGGGCGACTGACATCACAATTTCATGATTATTTTAGGCCTTGACCCAGGCCTAGCAACAACAGGGTATGGCATTATTGAAGTGCTGGGCTCAAAAGCTAAATTAATTGATTATGGCGTTTTTCTAACCAAACCAGACACCCCATTTCCAACACGCTTGAAACAATTAGCGGATATGACCAAGCAACTGTTTCAGACATATACCATCGATGAAGTTGCTATCGAAGAACTGTTTTTTAGCTCGAACAAAAAAACAGCCCTAGCTGTTGCCCAGGCCCGCGGGGTACTCGTCGTTACCACAGAACAGGCAGGCATCCCCAACGTCTCCTACAAACCCAACGCCATTAAATTGGCCGTATCGGGTTATGGCGGCGCAGACAAACAACAAGTGCAATACATGGTCCAAAAATTGCTTAATTTGGATCATAAGCCCAAACCAGACGATGCGGCTGACGGATTAGCGATTGCAATTTGTCATATGAATTCGAGGAAGATTAATCGGGTATTGGGGTGATGGGATTGGGGTTACGCAACCTCTTCCATATCATCAATATCGTAATACTCTGCTGCGTAATCCGGAATATCAGGGGTATGGATACTTAATTTTAATGGATGTATTTTTGTATCTATTTTTGTATCTATTAAAAACTTTGATATAGCCATATAGCGTTGTGCCATTGGCATGATTAGCAACGAATGCAGGAAGTCTCCATGCTTATCCCCCAATTGATCAAAATTGAAGCTAATACCTTCTTTTGATGTTAATTCTAATAAAAACTTGTGATATAAATCTAAATTAAAGAATGTTAAAAACAATCGTGTAATCTCAAAAAAAGCAATGGTTACCTGGCTATTTTCTTCATCATAGATTGCTAAATCCTCTATCGGTAAATGCCCTATTTTGGCTTCTACATCATTGAATACCAAATCTAACCCAATACCATAGCTGTCATTTATCCCAGAGTATGCTATACAAAACGCCATGATTAACGTTGTTAGAGGGTGATTAAAACTGATTTTTTTATCATGTACATACTGCATTGTTATCCTCAGGCATTCGGTAAAGATAGCTTTATCTTGCTGCCTTATATCTTTAGAGACATTTAATAAATAGAGCAAAGTTACGTCTGACTCTGTATTTTGCTTTGAACTTGGCAAATATTCGGCTAATAGTTCAATAAAAATATCATTATTTTTATGATGCTTTAATTCTACGAGCTCCGCTAACATTTCTTGTAATGATAACTTGTCCGGGTCAAACGTTTGCATGAAACTATTTAAGGTTTTATTTCGTGCTAACTTTTTATCTTGTTTTATCATCGACTGTAATGCTTTTTTCATGTTTTCACCTTAGTTTTACGTTTCATTATGTTTTCCGTCTCCAACAATTTGATTTGCGACTTGCTCTTTTGTTAACCCTGTTAACTTTTCAAAAAAGGCCTCTGTTTGGCCGCCGCCGGTAAACCAATTTGCAGCAATATCTGACATTAGCTTATACCCTTCTGAACCCGTGTTGGCTTTTTGTACTTCTTTTTGCCCCGAGTCTAAAATAATGGCTAAGTTTCTTTGTTGCTCTTTCTTAATATCTGCTTTTATTTCTTCTCTTCTTGATGAAACAGGATAATATAACTCTAAATTTAAATCATCAATTTTTTCGCTTGTTGTTCTAGTGTCTATCTTATGATCAGGGTCTTGAGCTTTTAGCTTTAACTGCTCTTGAATTAATTGGTCATTACTTATGGAAAGGGCCATATGCATTCCTGTACGGTCTTTACCGCTAGCACAATTACAATGGTTCTGGTCCCCATTCAAACTTGTTAATGTCGCAATTTTTGAAGTTAAATCGTATGCCTTATCTGCCTTCCAGGCCCCTTTACCTTTAGCCGCTCCTGTTAAACTTTGAAAATCATTAAATTCATCAAACTTTGTTTTAATATCTGTAAGTAGCGCTTCTTGCATGGCAATTTTTGCTTCTAATTCTTTATATTCTTTAGAATTTGAATCAAGCATTTCAGTTAAACTCGTGTTATTTTTTTTTATACTGGCCTGAGTTGTATCTGCTAACATTTTCATAGACTCTTTATTTTTCTCTGCTTGAAAAAGTCGGCCTAGCGACTCGCCTTCATTTACACCAAAGTTAAAATCCATAATGTTAACGCCCATAGCCTCACCATCTTGACTTGTAATTTCACTGCTCTTTTTAGACTCAGCAGACATATTACGAATTAACTCAAAGGCTTCACGTTGATCTCGAAGCTTTCTAATTTCACCAAAACCTTTCCCTTTTATATAATCTTTAATTGCTCTTGGCCGATCTGGTGTCATTAATGATAGCGAGGTTAGATTTAACGAGTCTTTCCCAGCAGCTTTTGCATCTTTTGCAGCCTCAGAAACCAACTCAATAGCTTTGTTTCTAAGTCCTACTTTTCTGGTTAACTTTTTCATAAATGTAGTGTCACCTTTTGGGTTTTCAGGTATATCAGTCAGTTCAAAACCCCATTCTTTACATAATTCTGATTTATTATCTTCTTTACTAAATTTATCAGCAAGTTTCTCAACAGTCTCCTTACTACCGTCAGCATTATCCTTACTACCGCTGACAGATAAATTAGATTTTTGAAGTTCTGGGTTAACGGTAAGCGCTGCAGAGCGAAACGAGCTTACACCACCTTCGACTTCTTGCTTGTGCAAGTTACCGCAGTGTGTAAAATCTGTAGCGTTTGAATGGCTAGACACAAATTGAGGAGACCGTTGTTTAATGGTGGTTTTAATCTTCTTGGCATCTTCACCTTCACCGAATTTAATCACTTTATCTAGCCCGATTTCGCCAATGACATCTTTACCGGCAGTATCTAAAGCCTTGCTACGTGTTGATTTTAAATCCTTTTCAATTCCTTTTTGTGTTTCTTTTAACTTAGTGTCTTTAACATCTAAATCTTTAACCGTAAGTGTTTTCAAAAATTCTTTTGGGTTTAATTCATTTTTCCTTATGCTTTTCGTAGCGGAACTTAACTCTTTGTTTGTCATACTCTCTGAAAAATTATTTTCAATTGCAGTATTTGCTTGATCTTCAAAATCTTGAACAATTTTATTTACTTTATTATCTTTATCTTCACTAAATTCTAGCTTATTCAGCGCTAATCGCAGATTCTGACTTTCAACTTTTAATTGACTTTGCTTAGATTCTTTATGTTTTGTGATTGTTTTAGAATCCGCTGTTTTACTTTGGGAAACAACCATTTTGTTGATAACTGAGTTGCCTGCTGTTCCAAGTGCCGAAAGTGTCCCTGTCACAATATTTGCGGGGACTCTTAAAGTGACTCCTTTAATCAATTGAAAAAGTGCAGAACTTGCATTTTTAGCGGCAGACGCACATGTGCTTGCCAATCCAGTCGCTGAACTTTTAGAAGCCCCATCTGAAGGTGTTATTCTGCTATACCTACGAAAAACACTCACTCGACTCTCTCCACCATCGCTTTCTTTGTTGAAATATCATTAAATACTTGCTGGTATTGCTTCATAAATTCAAGCATAAAACTGGGCTCTTCTTGCTTACTTTGCTGATTGATGAGCGTTAATTGACTGCATTTAAATTTGTGGGTTACGGGATCTTTTAAACTGTCTGGTGAGTAGGTGGTTAATAGTACTTCGTCTTTAGATATAACGGCCTCATAGCCAGCGTTGTCTTTTCGTTTTGTGGCCTTTACTTTGGGGGCTGTGTCTTTGACAAATTGAGCAATAATGCTTTTAAATTTTACCAAGTCTTGGCGTGTTATTTCTGGGGCTTCTTCTGTTTTAGATTCAGGGGCTTTACTTGCTTGTTCTGGGTTTTGTTTATCAGGTTGAAGATCATGATCGTGGGAATCTTGTAATTGATGTAATTGATTGGAGATATCTATGGGCTTTGTATTTTCATTATCCATAGAATTTATTTACCCTTATAAAGGGTAATTCAAACATATTGAAATAGGCTATATATATTATAATTTTTTCTAGTAGGCGTTCTAAATAATTGTGTGCTGTAAAAAATCGTAAGTATGTAAGAAGCGGTGCTTAAAAAAATGAGGGCAAAGTGAATACGGGCCATAAACATGGGAAAAATCTTGAAAAAACTGGTCAGATGATAATGCTTTAAAGCGCATCTGATAGTTATCTATCATTAATGGCCATGCCAATACATAATGACTATTTTTTATAGACGATTTCAATGAAAATCCACGGTAGGGGATATCATAGGGCCGTACGATATGAATTTGCTTGTAACATATGTTTTGAAGTTCAGAATCAAATTGCTCTCTATTATCATAAAAATATGCAAGACTATCTTCAATAGTAATTCCAAACCAATATGTCTCCTCTAATATTTGTTGAGCTAATATAAGTGATTTTGATTCAAACTGCTTTGTATCTTGATCTAAAATGATTTTCCCATATGAAATAGCTCCATTTATTAAAATCCCTCTTAATAAGCATTCTGCAAAACACTTTCCTGTGTATATTAGAATGGCATTTAAATCATTTTTTGTATTTCCTTTTGTTCTAATTACTACAGAATCTAACTGTTGCTGGATATCTAACAACTCATTAATTGGTTTTTTTTCAATTTCATCTATTGTTTCGACTAACATTTCTTGAATAACTTTACGAAATATTAAACTTGCGCTTAAAGCCATATTCATATTGTTTAACAACATACAACTCTTAAAATCTAATTTTAATATAGCCGTAAAGCCTTCATATGAAGGAAACGTTAATGACTCAGTTTCTGTATTTGTTTTAATTTCTGGTAACATGTCTAAATAGTATAAAAAAAAAGTAAAAAAAAAGACATTGTTTTTATCAATTTTTATATTGTATGTTGAAAAGACAGTGGCTTCTTGTTATAGTAAGCCTCCAGTGTCGCGGGGTGGAGCAGTGGTAGCTTGTCGGGCTCATAACCCGAAGGTCGCAGGTTCGAATCCTGTCCCCGCCACTAGATTAAAGGTCGCTTCAGAA
>NZFK01000019.1 GCA_002690645.1 Rickettsiales bacterium | reverse complement strand
TTACTATTGCGACTATACCTGGATTATTTTTTAAAGTAGAGATTTGTGAAAGAAGTTTGGGGTCAATTTCAATTCCTTCTATGTTTGCTGGTATATTTCTGGGTTTATTTGTGTTGGTATACAAAATTGTTTTTATAGCTAAAGGATTTGTTTGGATCCATTCTTCTATAAAATGTTTGTTTTCCAAAATAAATAATTGTTCTTCATAACGAATTTTCTTGTAACGACCTAAAGCGCGAGCTAATTTAATGATTGGGTTATCTTTGCTTGTGATCACTGATTATTTTTTTCAAGAAGGACTACAGCTTGGCATGACATACCTTCTAAACGACCTTCGGGTCCCATTTTTTCTGTTGTAGTTGCCTTAATTCCAATTTGATCTTCATTGCAATTTAAAACATCAGCTAAGTGTTTTCTGATATCTTTTATGTGGCCTTTTAACTTAGGTTCTTCTGCAATAATTACACTATCAATGTTGCCAATTGAATATCCCTTTTTTTGAATTAATTTCATTACGTGTTTTAATAATTCTATACTATCAGCATCTTTATATGCCATGTCAGTATCTGGAAAATGGTCACCAATTGAGCCTAAACTTAGAGCCCCAAGCATCGCATCCATAATAGTATGTGTGAGTACATCTGCGTCACTATGTCCAATTAATCCTTGTTTGTAAGGTATTGTGATTCCTCCAAGTATTAAAGGCCTATTATCTGCAAAACGATGGGCATCGTAACCTATTCCAACTCTTATCATGTTTTTATTTTTACATGTTTTATAGCCTTTTGCTAGAGGGGAGGCCATCCTTTTTTATTATTATTATTTTTTTAACTACGATCTATTTTTGAGATGTTTTTTTGACTGCAAGTAACAAAAAATTAAAAAATATATGACATAAAGTTGATGATAGTTTTTCCTATAACAAAAAGAGATATTAATAGGATACTTAAAATAACTAAAATTGGTGACATATATAATAAAATACTTTTAAATGATGAAATGCTATAAAGTTGACTAATAATAAATAACTGTAAGCTTATAATTGTACCTATTAATACCCATGCTATTAATAATGATAGTAAGCCAGACCAAATAGGTGTTAGAAGTTGGACTGGGATAAAAAGCGCAGAGAAGATATAGGGTGTGAACATCCAAAAAAATAGCTTTTTACTTTGAGCTTTGCAATTTGTTAATTGTGCGAAGAAGTCTATAAACGAGACTGAAAAAATCATTGCTATACCGTTAAGAAGTAAGTAAGTAATGCTTAAAAATATAATGTTATTTAATGAAGGTGTTAAGCTAAACGCCATTCCTTGAGATANTGCATATAGTAAGATTCCTGTGAGTGTAAGTTGTGTTGGAATCGTATTGATTTCAGCTTTTATATATTTTTTAGGATGANTAATAAATTTATAGAGTTCTGTAACCATTATTTAATACATTAATTTGTAGTTATTAAATTCATTTTTAAATAATAATTGTTTTAAACTTAAGGTGAAAATAGAAGCAACATCATAAAAGGCACTTTTAGTTTTTGAGATCAGTTTTGGATCTTCCCCGAGTTCTGTTTCTAGACCAATAAATGTTATAGCATCTTGAAAACTGCCAAGCTCATCAATTAAATTTAGGTTTTTAGCTAATGTCCCTGTGAAAATTTGTCCTTCAGCTACTTTTTCTAAATCAGACTTTGAAATGTTTCTCGATTTTATTAAATCAGTTTTAAATTGTTCATGAACATTTTCAACTAAATTTATTAATAAATTTTCTTCTTCAGATGTTGGTGTGCGCCACATTGAAAGAATATCTTTATATTTTCCACCTTTATATATTTGTTGATAAACACCATTGTCATTTGCAAGTTCTTTTACATTTAAATTACCCAAAATAACACCAATACTTCCTACAAGGCTTCCTGGATTTGCAAAAATTTTATCTGCAGCTAATGATACATAGTAGGCGCCTGAGGCACCAACATCACCAATTTGCGCGACAATGGGAATATTTCGCTTTTTTTTGCAATTATCTAAAGCACTAAATATTTCCTGTGATGCGCCCACTGTTCCACCAGGACTGTTTATTTTTAATAGTATTCCCTTAACATTATCATCGTCTTCTATTAATTTGATTTGTTTTAAAATTAAATCCGCTCCATTAGGAAAAATAACATTTGATGTGTCAGAAAAAGCTATTGGACCATAGAGCTCTATAACAGCAATTCCTTTTTTTGAGTTTGGAAATGGAATGCTTGATGCTGTATCGTCTATAGATGCTAAAGGAGATTTAGATTTTGNCGAAATACCAACAATTATACTTAAAATAAATAAGAATGTAATTAAACCAATGACTATTTTTTCTTTATTGATCATTANCATTACTCTACTTTATGGATAGATTTGTTGTCAATTTTTTTGCAGCTCGTTATAGTGATGATATGGCTAAATTGAAATTAGATTTACACGACATTTATAATAAAGGATATAAAATAGAATCTGAATTGCAGCGTATTATTCAAGAAGCTGTAGATAAAAAAATTAAAACCGTTGAAATTATTCCTGGGAAAGGCTCAGGCCAGTTGAAAAAGACAGTATTGCGGTTTTTAAATCGTCCTGAAATAAAAAAACAATATCATCGCATTGATAAGGATTCTAAAAATTTTGGTAGATTATTTGTTTATTTTAAGTAAATTTTCTTTTAAAATTTNCTTTTTTAATATACATTCTAAAAGTAAAAATTTTAAGTTAAGGATTATAAATGAAATTAGGTAGTTGTTTTCAGTGTTTTTATCCAAAAGAAAGTAAGGTTTTACCCACCTACGAAAACGAAAGCTCTTTGGTAGCGGTTGTAAAAGAAAAACTTTTCAATTTGCCATTAAGTAATATTCAAAAGAGAATACTTTTGAATGATTTATTTGTATTTTTAGAATCTAAAAAAACTGATCTAGATACTTTAAAATGCTCAAAAAATATAAAAGATCAACGTTCTTTAGATCTTCAGAAAGCCTATGCATTAGCTGTTTCATTGATCATTGCTAATAGCCATTCAGTGGATTTAGGTCATAATAAATTAGAAAATTTAATTGAGGACTATAAAGTTGATCGAAATTTTTNAAAATGTATTNCGCGTATTATTTATTCAGATTATNGCTCTAAAAATGAAATGGTTGCTANTTCACATATATTTCAGGAATTGTGGATTACTTCTTTAATCGAACTATCTAAATCTTTTTCTAAATATTCAAATCAACCTNTTGTTTTTGAAAATGTTAAAAATATTTTTTTTANTTTTTATGAATTAAAGTTTAAAAATGATNCTNAATATGNCTTGCNTAAAACTTTTTTTGAACAATTTTTAGATAATGACGGTATTAAAGAATTGTTNAAAGCACCTTATTTATTTGTAGAGTTGGATGATTTGAAAGTGTAGTTAACTGATGGATACTTCTTTATTTGCTTCCACTCAATTACCTGTTGCTTTACCCATTCCTGTAGCAAACGCGGTCTCTGTATCTTATTCTGATGCAGGCTCTAATGCTTTTTTAAACCAAAATAATTCGGAATTGCTACAAACAGATTTTTCANATTTAAATTTGTTGGAAGCTGGCACTTCTTATCCGATTGATAATGTTCGGGACAATGCAGNAGGGTTGGAGCGTAGGCAAATAGATTGGAAACCAGTGTATGTNGCTTTTTTTAATACAGTATCTAATATTATATTACTTNCTGGGTGNCCTCGCATAGCGAGTTTGGTTAGTGTTGTTAGTATGGGTATTACATTNCAGTTAGGTAAAAGTAGTGACGTAAATGAACGTATATTACGTGGTGTTGGTTCTTTGACTTTTTTCCCTTTTTTATATTTGCATAAGGATTTATTTTCTAGTCAGGAACATTTATGTAATTCTTTTTTTAATCAATCTAGCTTAAAGGTATCATCTTTTTTATTGCCAGCGAATCATTTATTACTGATTTCAAAAGAATGTGGAGTACCAGCATTATCACAAAGACAGGCACGGATTGCTTTGTTGTCTGTTTTAATTATGTCTTTAGGTTTGCTTAATAAATTCTATTTTAATTCTGTTAAAAGGTGCTCTTAAGTGTGCTTTTTTTTTATAGCTTCTATGACTTTTAATTTAAGTTTTTAATCTTGAATGGTATCATATTCATCTATGTCAAAATCATTTGTTCATTTACATTGTCACTCTGAATTTTCCATTTTGGAATGTCCTATTCGGCTTGATAATTTAATTAAAAAAGCACAAGAGTTTAATATGCCTGCTTTAGCGTTAACTGATAATACGAGTATGTATGGTGCTATNGATTTTTATCAAAAAGCAAAACAAGCTGGTATTAATCCTATTCTTGGTGCTGATGTTTATTTGTCGCGTGATATTTCGGTGAAAGAACGTTGGTCGGAGCGCTTGTTATTATATTGTGAAAATTTTGAAGGCTATCAATCGTTAATTAAATTAATTTCGATTGCACATTTAGAAGGTTTTTATTACAAACCTCGATTGGATTTGAAAACCATTGCAGAGCATTCTAAAGGGTTGTTGTGTGTTGTTCCATCAAGACGAGGGCCGGTTTCTGTTCATTTAGAAACTCATAATGATGACCAAGCTTTGGTGGTCGCAAAAGAGCTGCATGCAATTTTTGCTGATCGTTTATACTTTGGTTTACAAAAGGTTGATGCGCCTTATGAAGATTTGATTCAAACAGGTACCGAACAAATTGCGAAAACTTTATCTATTCCTATTGTGGCTACAAACGATATCTATTATTTAGAACAAGAACAAAGTATTTTGCGTGATATCTTGTTTTGTGTACAAACAGGTAAGCATTTAGATGATGATGCTCGTGCAAAATTTCAAAATGAGCAATTATACTTTAAATCTCCAGATGAGATGGCTGCTCAGTTTCCNAATAATCCTGAATATCTTGAAAATACGGTAAAGTTAGCAGCGCGCTGTAATGTGGAAATTGAAATGGAAACGGTGCTTTTACCNCGTTTTGAGTGCCCTGATCAAAAACCATCTGAAGTTTATTTGGAAGAATTNGTATGGCAAGGAATAGATAAATATTATGATGAACGTACTCCTGAATTGATTGATCGTGTGAAGTTTGAGNTGGATATNATNAANAAAATGAAGTANCCNAATTATTTTTTAATTATTTANGANTTTTTGCATTTTTGTGAAGTTGAANNTATTCCAGTAGGACCTGGAAGAGGNTCAGCNGCTGGGTCTATTGTGGCTTATGCANTGGGTATNACAAAGCTAGATCCGTTAAAATATAATTTNCTTTTTGAACGTTTTTTGAANCCTGAACGTGTATCGATGCCAGATATTGATATTGATTTTTGTATTAAGCGACGTGGTGAAGTTATTGATTATATTTTAGAAAANTATGGNCAAGATTGTGTNTCNCAGATTATCACNTTTGGAACTATGCAAGGTCGTGCTGTTATTCGAGATGTTGGNCGTGTTTTAAATGTACCATTGGCGGATGTAGATCGTATTGCAAAATTNATTCCNTCTACGCCTGGAACATATGTCAGTATTCCTGATGCTTTAGAACAAGTGCCTGAATTAAAGAAATTGTATGANTCAACAACTGAGTTTAAAGAGTTAATTGATTATGGCTCTCAATTAGAAGGTGTGACGCGGCATACGTCAACTCATGCTGCTGGTGTTGTTATTTCTCGTGATCCTTTAACNACGGTTGTNCCATTAACTCAAAATGATGGTTTGATTGCAACCCAATATGCGATGGCTAATATTGAAAGTATTGGGTTGTTAAAAATGGATATTTTGGGTTTAAGAAATTTAACTGTGATCGAAGATNCCGTTAAAATGATTCGTCAACGCCATGATAAAGATTTTGATATTGAAGCNATTTCCACAGAAGATGAAGCGACTTACGATCATCTTTGTGAGGGCCGTGGANTTGGNGTATTTCAATTGGAAAGTCGNGGGATGCGTCAGCTGATGAAAGATATGAAACCGCGTGTGTTTGAAGATATTATTGCGCTTTTAGCACTTTATCGTCCTGGCCCTTTAGGNTCTGGTATGGTTAATGATTTTGTGTCNAATAAATTAGGGAAAACTGAAGTTCAATATCCTATTGATGCGTTAGAAGATATTTTAAAAGAAACGTATGGGATGATTGTTTATCAGGAGCAGGTTATGCAAATTGCGTCTGTTATTGGTGGTTTTTCNCTCGGTCAAGCGGACATGTTGCGGCGAGCAATGGGTAAAAAGAAAAAATCTGTTATGGATAAAATGCGTGAGGATTTTTTAATTGGTGCTGAAGAAAAAAACTTTGANGCTAAAAAAGCAANAAATGTTTTTGAGTTATGTTATAAATTTGCTGAATATGGATTTAATAAATCACATAGTACTGCTTATGCTTTGGTGTCTTATCAGACAGGTTATTTAAAAGCTAATTATACTGTTGAATATATGTCAGCTTTACTTTCTTCTGTTGTCTCAAANAGTGAAAAGACTTCTCTTTATATCCAAGAATGTCAGGATATAGATGTTCCTGTTTTACCTCCTAGTGTTAATGAATCATTACGAGATTTTACTGTTATTAAGGTACAAGAGGATGGCCAAGATAAAGATGGTATTCGNTTTGGTTTAGGTGCTATTAAAAATGTTGGTGATGGAGCAATTGAAAGTATTATTCAAGAACGTCCATTTAAAGATCTTGCAGATATGTGTATGAAGGTTGATTTACGGCAATGTAATAAGCGAGTTTTTGAAAGTTTAATTAAAAGTGGGGCGATGGATGACTTTGGTGATCGTTCTTATTTANTGGCAGTTTATGAAGCGGCTTTAGAAAGNGCACAGGTTTTGATTCGTGAACGTAGTAATGGTCAGGTTGCNTTATTTTCGGACGATCAAGCNGGGGTAGGGTTATCGATGGATTCAATGACATCGACCGATTANCATATGTATTCAAAGCAAGAAATGTTGAGTATGGAAAAGCAAATGCTGGGATTGTTTATTTCAGGTCATCCGTTAGAAAGTATTAAAGACTTTTTAGAAAAAGCAGATTTATCTGTCTCNTCTTTAGATGATTCTTATGATGGAAAGTTTGTCACTATTACGGGTTTTATTACAGGTGTTCGTCGAATTATTACTAAAACTAAACGTGAGATGTTAGTGGGTAATTTAGAAGATTTTACTGGTAATTTAACCGTTTTAGTTTTTCAAAATGATCAGTTTGAAGAATATATTGATATGTTTCAAGANGATCATATTATTACTGTTACTGGACGTGTTCGAGTTAATCAAGATGAAATTAGTATTACAGCTCAAGATATGAAAGTTGTAGAGAAAGGATATGATCAAAAAAGTTANTATATTGACGCNGATAATATTGATCAGGGGCAATTAAAGCAAGTTCAGCNACTTTTATTNCANTATAANGGAACTATNCCGGTNTANTTTAAAGTAGAAGATAAAACAATCGCAACTCATCGCCGCTATTGGGTTACTGANGATGATCTTTGTAAGCAAGGTTTGGAATCGATTTTGGGACGTGGCCGTTTTTGGATGGTTTAATTCTTTTGTAAATTNTTTAAAAGTATATGTTAGCTAAAGTAGTATCATTTCAATCTACATGTAAAAGAACGTTAAAACGTGCTAAGTCTGGTGAATTTTTATTTAAAAAGGAAAGTTTTATTATAAGCCCTATTTTTGGGTCTAAAACAGTTTATCCTTTTTCACGGAATGCAATTTCTTTGCCTAATCTTGGTAACTTAGAATCTGTTGATTCTAAAATGAATTTGAATTTGGATCAGGAGGGACAAGACGGGATCTTTTTTTAATTTCTTTGTTCAATAATTTTACACTTTTTTTNNTTTTTTTTGGCATATGACTTGCATTTATTTNTTACTAAATGGAGGTTAATAATGATAAATATAGAAAATGATTTGTTGTATGATGGATTACCTTTTATTACTTTTTCTTTTAAGAAAGATGAGTTTGAATCTTATTTAAGGACAGCTGGAGGGTATATTCCTAATTTAGTAGAATTTATTAATGATGATCAAGCTATTCATTATAAAATGTTATTTAACTTTATTTTCACCTGAAGATATATCCATTTTTGTAGATAATGAAAACAAATTATGTATTGAAGATTCTAAACAAAATTATAAACAAATTATTCAACTTGATCAGTCATTGAATGTTACAGATTTTCAAACAACGTTTGTTGAAAATGGTGTTATTATTTCAATTAATAAAAAGAGTTTTTAATTACTTTAAATAAATCTTGAAAATTCCATTTTTTTTAGCTGATGTTAAGATTAATTGGTTATCGTTAAATTGATATTTTAAATCAGATTTCAAAAATGTGAAAAACTCAGTTTCAACACAACTTCCTTGTCCATATTTTTTGGTACTTAATAACTTTGTGATTTTAATGCTTTGGTCTTCGATAACATAGTTACTTGAAAATGTGTTTACAGGACCCATTCCAGTTAATTTGTTTTCTGTTGCTTTTAAGNTAACATNGTTAATCATATTTTCAGGTTGATATTCTTTACAATNAATATTGGTATAGTTTAGATTTGTTATAACCCACTTTTTTTTAGACGTTAATGTTAATGTTGTTTNTTTAGTTTCANTTAAGGATANATTTTTAGTCGCTTTGGGANNATCTTTTTGGTTATATAGTAACGATATGGACATTATAGATATCGCTAGAACTAGTATTAGTTTCATTTTATTATTCAGCATTATTTANAGTTTGGATTAAATCTAAAATGTTTGCCACTGTTGCTGTGCTGTACGAGTTAAAAGAACTATCTAGACTACTGCTTATTGATGTATTTGTTACAATATCGATTAAAGATGTTANNTCTTCTTTATTTACGTTTCCATCTAAATTTATATCATATGAGTTTGCTACNCGATCTGTTGTGTTGATTGATGNAAGATTTAGGTTTAACGGATCTAAATATGTATTTAGTCCAAGTTGCCATGATATTGAAAGTTTACCAAAATAGTCTGGTAGGTTTTGATCTATACATGAAGCCGCACCTCCAATTAAATGACCGATTAAATGAAAGTTTTGGTTATATAAACCAGATCCAGATGAACCNGANTCTGTTGTTCCTGAATCCCAAACGACTTCCCAGACTGCATTTTCTGTCATNCCATCAAATAGAATCATTTCACTNGTGCTNGGTTGACTGTTATCACTTGATATTTTTTTTACATCTCCTTTTGGGTGATGTAAAACTGTTGTACTTGTATGATTTAAGTCTGTATTATCCCAGCCTGAATAATTGATGTTATAACTTTCAGGAATTGGGGTTGTTATTTTTAATAATGCAATNTCTGTTCTTGTATCATTAAAAATTTNNTCTGCGCCTACAACTGTATTATATATGGGCATTGTTTCAGAATCACAATTTTCAAGCTGCCAATTAAAATAAAAGATGGTTGAACCTAGTAAGTTNCTTGATNCGTTAATGCAATGTTTAGCTGTTAAAAAATACTGCTCTTTATTGTTTGAGGTATTGTTTATTAGTATTCCTGAGCAATATCCATTTCCTATTTGGAACATCGCNGTACTCTTAATTTCTGCAGTCCAGTTATCACCTTCTGAACAACTGACATCAATATTACAGTAGCCCGATGATTCGTAATTTATTGTTGTTTTGGTTGTTAAAAATGATTCTTTGTAATGATGGATGGCTTTTGAAATGGATAGCTTGGAAAGGTTTCTTGCTTTTTTAGGTTCATATAATTCAAGAATAATGGTGTCACCTATAATAGGTTGGGTTGCCATGATGTTAGTATCCTTATTATTTTTAGCTGTATATGATCCTAGGTGTTGATGTTTTGTTTTTGAATATAAATTTAATTCAGCTCCATNAGGTAAATCAAATTCGTTATAAATTAGGTTGATTCCTTTTGCCGATTCTGAAAAAATACTTAAGGTCCATATTCGACCTCCATTATCTAGTTCTACCCATTTGCCACTATTGTTAAGATTAAAATTAACATCAATTGTTGTGCCGATTTGATGAGGGCCTNTTTTATTGTTGTTTTGCTCGTTATCGAGTAAATATTTATTATTTTGTTTAGGAAGTATTTTCATTTGTGTTAAAGCTGTTTTAGGAGCCAAATTAAATTTAGGTTTTTTTGATGATCTAATTTGTCCATTAAGNGAGTTTATTGATAGAGATATTACTACTATGCTAATAAAACATTTCTTTAATGCCGAATACACTCTTTTCCCCTAGGTCTTTAGATTATTTTGTAATGTCGATCAAATGTGACAATTTTAAACATTTTTTTGCAAGAAAATAATATCATANAACTTTTTATGTTACAGCTTATATTATCTTGTTTTGTGTAATTTCATTTTTTTATTTCTTGCTTTATTGACATAGTTGAAAGCTGGCCTTAACCTTAGTTAGTTATGGCGCAACGAACACTTTATAATAAAGTTTGGGATAAACATAAGGTTTGTACCCTTCCTACAGGGCAAGATCAGTTATTTATTGGATTGCATCTTATTCATGAAGTAACTACACCTCAAGCTTTTGCAGGAATGATNGAACGGGGTNCTTCAATTGCTTTTCCTGAACGTACTTTTGCAACAACAGATCATATTATTCCTACTGAAAAGCAGCTTTCTCGACCTTTTAATGATGCTCAAGCTGAATTGATGTCTGCAACTTTAGAGCATAATGTAAAAGAATTTGGGATACCGTTTTTTGGCCCTAAAACAGGGAGGCAAGGGATTGTTCATGTNGTAGGTCCTGAATTGGGNTTAACTCGCCCAGGAATGACAGTCGCATGTGGTGATAGTCATACAAGTACCCATGGTGCNTTTGGGTCTTTGGGTTTTGGNATAGGAACAACAGANGTTGGCTTGGTTTTGGAAACNCAGACATTGGCTTTAACTCCNTTAAAGGTTNGAAAGGTTCANTTTGATGGACAATTGGNTAATGGCTTAAGTGCNAAAGATGTTGTCTTAAAGATTATTCAACAGCTGGGTGTTAAAGGTGGTATTGGTTTTGCTTATGAATTTGCAGGTCAAGTCTTTGATGCATTAGATATGGAAGGACGTATGACGGTTTGTAATATGAGTATNGANGGTGGTGCTCGAATTGGTTATGTTAACCCAGATCAAACTACGTATGATTATGTAGAGGGACGAGANTATGCNCCTAAAGGTTCTGACTTTATTAAAGCTGTTGAGGCTTGGGAACAGATTAAATCTGATTCTGATGCTGAATATGACGATATTTTTAAATTNCATACGGATGATTTAAGCCCAATGGTTACATGGGGAATTACACCTGGTCAGTCAGTTGGAATTGAGGAGAATTTGCCTTCAGATACAGAGGATCAGTTAATTCATTCTGCTTTATCTCATATGAATTTTGAGCCTGGAAAACAAATTCGTAATACAGAAATTGATGTAGTTTTTTTAGGTTCTTGTACAAATTCACGGCTTTCTGATTTGCGTACAGCNGCTTCTTTTTTAGACGGTAAAAAAGTTCATTCAAATGTGAAAATGATTGTTGTACCAGGGTCACAACAAGTTAAGAAAGCCGCAGAAGCTGAAGATTTAGATAAAATATTTAGAGCGGCCGGAGCTGAATGGCGAGAGGCGGGTTGTTCTATGTGCTTAGGGATGAATCCNGATAAATTNGTTGGTGATCAATTATGCGCTTCAACATCAAATCGTAATTTTATTGGGCGACAAGGTAGTCCAACAGGTAGAACGTTGTTAATGAGCCCTGAAATGGCGGCTGTCGCGGCTATAAATGGAAAGGTTGTAGATGTGAGGGAGTATNTATAATGNCNGAGTTGGTGATTGAATCNGTTATTGGNACGGCTGTACCCGTATTAGGGGANGATATTGATACAGANCGTATNGTGCCTGCNCGNTTTTTAAAAGAGGTCTCTTTTGAAAAAATGGGTGATTATTTGTTTATTGATGAACGNCAAGACCTAAATGGAAAGTCGAAAGATTTTATTATTGATCAGTCTGATTANGAAGGTTCAAGTATTTTAATTGTAGGNAAAAANTTTGGNTGTGGGTCTTCTCGTGAGCATGCTCCGCAAGCGATCAAACGTTTTGGTTTTAAGGCGATTATTGGTGAAAGTTTTGCAGAGATATTTGCGGGTAATTGTAANGCAATTGGTGTTCCTGTGGTACGTGCTTCAAAGCAAGATATTGATAAACTTGTTCAACAAATTGAAAAGAATCCAAAAACCCAAGTGACATTAAATTTAATTAGTAAACGTGTTCAATTTTTTGAAGATAGTTTTGTTATTAANATGCCAGATCCGCAACGAGAATCATTTTTAAAAGGGACATGGGATGTTCTTTCTTTATTAAAAGAGCGTTCTCAACAAGTACAAGCTTTATCTGATCAGTTATATTATTAATTTTTTAGNTAACGTATTTAGAGTTTTNTACCTAGNNTAAACTTTATNCNAGGAACAANATCTNTACTATTTGAAAGATGGTCATCTAAAGTTGAGTCTCCTAAGTAGNGTGTTAATCCTAAATCGTAGTCTGTAAATNGTGAGTTGTTAATGNGTNGGGATACCCCTATCCAAAAAATATCCTAGACCCAAAATAATTTTCTCCACTTTTATTTATATCTGTAAGNAATTTAACANATGTTCCAAATCCTTTTTTGTTCGATGGTTTTGNCGTGATTAGCCNAAANATATTNGTTGTCATGTATGATCTTATTCCATAGTTAATACTTAAGTTGGGATATCTGTATGTGTTTTGTTTTTNTTGTTTTGATTCTGGAATATAATGAATAACT
>NZFK01000018.1 GCA_002690645.1 Rickettsiales bacterium | reverse complement strand
ATTTTCTAGCAAAATAACCACGTACATTTTTTTGAATTAAAATAGTTGAATTAGTACGAGAGTTTATTAATTTTCTAGCAAAATAACCACGCGCACTTTTTTGAATTAAAATGGTATTTAAAATAGTATTTCTTATTTTTTCTAAATTGGTAATATTTGTATCTTTTATTCTTAAAGTTGAATTTATCTTATTTAGTTTAACGAAATCTTTAAGATTTCTTGCATTTATCATCTCATCGATAGACGCTAAGGTAATTAATTGAGGTGCTTTTTCTTGTGAATAAAGACTTCTATGTTCATTTAATATTATTTGTGTGCCAGATTGCATTAAACTTTCCAAATTATAAACTTAGCTAATACTAGCTGTATAGTTTTCGGTTTATAATTTAAAAAAATTACATAAATAAAAGTTTACACGTAAAAAAAATGGGAAATTATCCAATGTTACCACAAAATTCAATGAAATACTGTTCATTAAATTCAAATGGTACATCAGCTAATAAAGGTGTATCAATTACTTTACCAACTGGCTTTTTACTTTTTTTATCTAAACTTAAAAAATGAGGACAATCTAAAGTTGGAGCTTCTAGTGTTTTAATAACAATAACATTGTCGTAAAGCTTTTCTTTTAAGCTAATTTCATCTTCTAACGAACATATATATGAAGGAATATCTAGTACCTTACCATTAACTAAAACATTTCCATGAACGACAGCTTGTCTTGCTGCTGGAATAGAAGGGAAGAAACCTAATCTAAAAACAATATTGTCTAAGCGTCTTTCCACTGTATCTACAAATGCGTTTAACCAGTTTGATTCTTTTTGTTTTGATTTAATAACTAACGTACGAAGCTGTTTATCTTTTAAACCGTAATGGTACCTAACTTTTTGTTTTTCTTTTAATCGAATACCATACTCAGAAATATGTCTACCTCTGCTTCTTCCATGTTGACCTGGTGGAAAAGGACGTTTAGCCATTGGGCCTTTTTCTTTTTTATCACCTAATCCTGGTAAACTTGTACCAACTTGTCTTTGTAATTTAAACTTTTTTTTCTTCATATGTATTTGTACCTATCTTACTTAATATTAATAACTGGCCTGACATTATAATCTAACTATGAATAGATTATCAAGACTTTTTAGCAATTATTATACATTTTTAAAGTTTACTTACGTCATCTTTAATTTTTTCGGCTTCTTCAATTGTGGGAGCTTCAATAAAAATTCGAACAATTGGTTCTGTATTAGAGGGTCTAACATGTAACCAACTATTAGCAAAATTTACTTTTACACCATCTTCTTTATTAATGTCAAATTGCTGATAGTTTTTTTCAACTAAATTTAGAAAACCACTTACTTCAGATCGGTCACTTACTTTAAATTTATCTCTTAACATAACATATTGAGGGTATGTCTCTACAATTTCGGAAACTTTTTTCTTGGTATCAACTAAATGTTTTAGGGCTAAAACTATACCGACTAAACTATCTCGACCCCAGCCAATTTTCGGATAAATGACACCTCCATTTCCTTCACCCCCAACAGTCGCAGAAATGTCTCTTAATTTAGCAGTTACATTAGGTTCTCCAATACGAGTATGGTAAATTTTTGCATCATTTTTTTCACAAATATAATTTATCACATTCGAAGTCGATAAATTTACAACAACTTGTTTGTTATCTAAAAGCGCATCTTCATAACCAAGAACGTAATCAATACATAATGCAAGAGAATAGTCTTCTCCTATAAAGTGTCCAGTTTCATCTAATATAACCAATCTATCAGCATCTGCATCTTGTACAAATCCAATATCATACTGTCCCTTTTTTAGCTCTTCAATTATTCCTGAAAGGTTTTGTTTCAAAGGTTCAGGGTCATGTGCAAATCGGCCATCTGCTTTCTCATTAATTATTTTATAATTTACTCCTAAACGATCTAATAAAATAGGGTTAGCTAACGCACCTGTTCCATTATTGGCATCTACTAAAACATTTAAATTGCTATTTTTAATCGAACTGACATCAATAGTATTACAAATTAAGTCAACATGTCGTTCTAGCGCGTCATCTACTTCTGTAATTTGACCTAACGAATCCCACTCCATTAAATCGTTTACACCTTCATCATAATAGTCTTTAAATGTTGCAAATTGATCCGTTGTCAAAAACGCGCCTTGGTCGTTCATTAATTTAATACCATTCCATTGAATTGGGTTATGAGATGCTGTTATTACAACACCACCTTTAGCATTAAAAGCACGTATCATTTGTTGAACTGTAGGCGTTGTTACCTTACCGATATGAATTACGTCTGTGCCAACAGCAGTTAACCCAGATTTTACGAGATTAATAACCATCTCATGAGATACTCTTGTGTCCCCACCTAAAATAACAGGACCTTTACCCATTAATTTTCCATATGCTTTTGCTACGTTTAAAATTACTTCTGGTGTTAAGCTTTCACCGATAATTCCTCTTATTCCAGAGGTAGAAATCATTAACGAACTCATGAGAACTCCTTGTGTTATATGTTTAGAATTTGTTATCGTATTATACGATGTTTAAATTTCAATTAAAAGGAACGAATCAATGTTAAAAATACCATACACAATTTATTGTTGGATGGCTGTCATAATTGGCTTTATATCATTTACAATAACAGGTTTAATCTTTTGGCCTTTTTTTAAAGAAAAGCAAAAACAATATTATGCACTAGCAAGTTTTTTTATTCGATTATTGTTCACTGTAACTGGAATTAAAGTTGAGATTCATGGAAGTGAACAATTACCAAAGGAAAATATTATTCTGGTATCCAACCATCAAAGTTTAATTGATATTTTTGTTTTAATGGCTTACTTTCCTAAACAAATTACATTTTTTGCTAAGAAAGAGCTTAAAAATGTCCCAATTTTAGGATTTAACATTGTGCAGATGGGACATGTCCTAGTTGATCGAGCAGAGGGTCGAAAAGCTTTAAAACAGCTAGACATTATAAAAGACAAACTCATTGAAGGAAAATCAATTATCATTTTTCCAGAGGGAACACGTTCTAAAGATGGTAAGATTGGCCCTTTTAAAAAAGGAGCCTTTTTATTAGCTCATGATACTAAAAAAGTATTGATACCTTGCTACATTAAAGGGTCAGGCAAAACATTACCTAAAAATAAATTATGGATAACACCTGCAAAAATTAGTATTCATCTTCATGCTGAAGTTAAAAATGATAGCAGTAAAGCTGAAAAAAAACCGATTGCTATAAATAATATGAAAGATGAGACAAGAGAAATTTTATTAACAACTCAAACCAAAGTAGAAACAGCTTAGAAATTATCTTGTTGTGATATAGCCGGTTGATTTATAAGCTTTTTACTTTCTTCAACAATACCATTTTTATCTAATTTAGTTTGCTTTCTAAGTGATGAAATTGAGCCATGATCAAAAAAGCGGTCAGGAATAGCAATTTGATTCCATGTTGTAAAAGGTTTAGCTTGATGTGCTAATTTTGAAAAAATATGGTGATAAACACCACCTATAGCTGTCCCTTCTTCAACAACAATAACATGATCAGCATGACTGACATAAGGAAGTAAAGTATCTTCATCTAGGGGTTTTATAACTCGTAAATTAATAGCTACGCAATTAATACCATCTTTTTCCAATTCTTTAGCCGCTTCATAAGCAGGCCAAGCCATAGAGCCAACTCCAATAATACATATCTTTAAATCTGTTAAAAATTTAGGTTGATGTAAAACTTCACTTTTTAAGCTGCTAAAAGGACTTAATAATGCATTGGGGCGAGTAATTGCTGAGCCCTTAGCAAAACGAATAGAAACAATTAAGTCTTGCTCAACTGACCAATTTAGCATTTCAGTAATCTCCTGACCATCTTTAGGAGCAAGAATTGTCATATTGGGGATAGGTAACATAAAAGAATAATCAAAAACACCATGATGAGTTTGACCATCTTGTCCTGCAAAACCAGCTCTATCTAAGGCAAAAACCATCGGTAAGTTTTGAATACAAACATCATGAATTAACTGATCGTAACCTCTTTGTAAAAAAGTCGAGTAGATAGCTAAAACAGGCTTAGTTCCAACACGAGATAAACCAGCACAAAACGTCACCGCATGTTCTTCAGCAATCCCAACATCAACATGTCTATCTGGATGGACTTGCGAAAACTCCGTTAGACCACTTCCTCCCGTCATAGCAGGTGTAACAACAACAACATCATCACGTTTATTACAGATGTCGATCATTGTTTTTCCAAATATTTCAGAATGAGATAAAGGCTTTTCAGTTTTAACAACGGTTTGTTTAGGAGAAACACCATGATATTTAATTGGATCTTCTTCAGCAGGTTGATGTCCTTTACCTTTTTGAGTAATCGCATGAATCAAAATAGGACCTTTAAATGTTTTGGCATATTTTAAAGCTGCCGTTAACATCGCAATATTATGTCCATCAATTGGTCCTAAATATTTAAATCCAAATTGCTCAAATATAGAGCCCATTTTTTGATCTAAAATTATATTTTTAACACTATCAAAACTTTTTTCAATTCGTCGTCGTAAAGACTCTCCCTTTGGAACATTGACCATCATTTTGTCAAACATTTCCTTACCTTTGTCATATAAAGGATTCGTTCTGATATTCGTTAGTAAAGATGAAACATTACCAACGGGTTTTGAAATTGACATATTATTATCGTTTAGGATACAGATAAAGTTAGTGTTTTTGATATAATCTACGTTATTAATAGCTTCAAATGACATACCTCCAGATAATGAGGCGTCTCCAATAACAGAAATTACAGAGTAATCTTCTCCTTGTAAATTTCTACTAAATGCAACACCTAAACCGGCAGATAAAGCAGTAGACGCATGACCAGCGCCAAAAGTATCATGCTCACTTTCAAATATATTTGCAAATCCTGATAAACCACCTTCTTGTCTAATACTAAACATTTTATCTAGTCGACCAGTCAACATTTTATGAACATAAGTTTGATGAGATGTATCCCAAAGAATCTTGTCTTTAGGGCTTTCAAAAATAGAATGCAATACCAAAGATAATTCAACAACACCTAAGTTAGAAGCTAAATGCCCACCACATGATTGACCGATTTCAATTAATCGGGTTCTTATTTCCTTAGCGAGAGTATCAAAATCTTCCATCGATAATGTTTTTAAATCATTTGGAAAATTTAAACTGTCTAACAGTGAATTACTATCTTTAACGTCCATTTCTTTTCTACTCTTTTTTTATATTTCTATTATACGACAAAATAGGGTTTAGTATAAGTATAATTATGATGATCTGGATAAAATATAATTTATTAAATCAATTAATATTGTTGTGTTTGTTAAGTTTGAATCAGTTAACGTTTTAATAGCTAAAGAGGCTTCTAGCTGAGCTTCTTTTTTAGCTCCATCTAGACCCAATAACGAAACATACGTTAATTTATTCATTTGCACATCTTTCAAGGGGCTTTTACCTAGCGATTTTTTATCGCCAATCACATCTAAAATATCATCAATAATTTGAAATAGAAGTCCTATATGAGATGCACATTTTTCAATAACAATTTGTTCTTCTTTGGGCGCATTATTTAAAATAGCAGGTCCTACTAGACAAGCTTTAAATAAAGCACCTGTTTTTAAAAGATGAATATCTTTTAAATGATTGATATCTTTTATATCAGCAGTAGATAAAATATCTAGAACTTGTCCTCCAACTAATCCATTTACACCTAAAGTATTTGAAAAATATGAGATTAAATGAAGTATATATTCTGGTTTATAGTCTAGTTCCTTAGTTAAGATTTCAAATGCTAGTGAATTCAACGTATCTCCAGCAAGAACAGCAATATCTTCCCCATATTTTATATGGCATGTTGGTTTTCCTCGACGGTAATCATCGTCATCCATGCAAGGAAGGTCATCATGAATAAGAGAGTAAGTATGAATAATTTCGGTTGCACTAGCTAAGGGAAGAATTTTAGTAAAGTCCGAGTCAAATAAATTTTGAGACATTAAAGTGAGAAGCGGCCTTATTCGCTTTCCACCATTTAATAAACTATGTTTTATCGCTTCAATTAATGTTTTTCGTTCATCAGAAAACAATTCATTAACACAGTGTTCAAGATGATTTTCGATAAGTGGAAGATTTGCATCTGAAAATTGTTTAAAAATGGATGTTTTTACATTTGTATTAATCATAATTTTAATGAATCTTTTTCATCATTTAAAATATTAAATTGTTCTTCATAGGACTCAAGCTCTTCTAAAATATGTTTTGATTTCTTTATTGCATCTGAATAAAGAGTTAAGCTATTTTTTAAGTCGACATCATTATTTTCAATTCGTTCAACAACGGACTGTATATCTTTCAATGATTCTTCTAAAGTTGGTTTTTGTTTAGGCATCTTTAATTGTTCCTTTTACTGAGGAATTTATTATACCATCAAAAACTTTTATTTGCAGAGAATCATTAATCTTTACATCCTTAACAGACTTTACAGGTAAATTAGATGTGTCAGTTGTTACAATAGAATAGCCTTTTTCAAGTTGATGTAGAGGATTAGAATAGGCTAGTTGTTTGGATATAAAATCAAATGTTGATTTTACGTCTTTTAAGCGAACTCCAACATTCCGTTGAAGAGTATCTAGTAAAAAATGAGTTTCGTCTAAAAGTTCTGTTTTTAAAATCGAAATATAATTATGTATGAAATTTAGATAATGGATTAAATTATTTTTTAAAAACTCAAAAGACGTTAATATGTCTTTCGCAACTGCGGTTGGAGTTGAGCAAGATTTATCAGCAACTAAGTCTAATAAACTCAAATCAACTTCGTGGCCTATACCAACAATAATAGGTGTTTTATGATGAAATACTCGTCGAATAAGAAGCTCATCATTAAAGCACGATAAATCTTCTTGGGAACCACCTCCTCTTATAATGACAACTAAATCAAATTCATATGATTCTGATTTGTTTAAAGCCTCTATTATAGACATCGAAGCTTGAACACCTTGCATAACAGCAGGGATGATAGTNAGCGTAAAGTAGCCAAATTCTTTTCGTGTTGTTGTAACAAAATCCCACATAGCAGCAGAATCAGGAGATGTGATAACGGCTATGGATTTAGGAAAGGGCGGTAGANCTTTTTTNAATTCTTGGTTAAATAATCCTTCTTGTGTGAGTTTTTTCTTCAGTTCTTCAAATGCTAAATTATTTTTTCCAATTCCATCTAACGACAAAAANGCAACTTGAAAAATATAGGTTCCTTTATTTTGAAAAACTTTAATTTTTCCTCGAGCAAAAATNGCAAGCCCATCTTTGGGTTGAAAAGTTAATAGCCGTAAAAATTGAGAATAGATAACACAATTTATTGTTGCTTTCCCATCGGTTAAATTAAAATAAAGCTGATTACCTTTNGCATAAAATTTTACGTTTGAAAGTTCACCTTCAATCCAAATATCTTGCAGTAAAATATTATTTTCTAAAATATTTTTAATGTTAGTGTTGACTAAGCTAACTGATAGCGGTTTATCTTCCTTTATTTTCATCGAGACTATAATAACATGAAAAAAATGTTAAAAATTAAAAAATATAAATATTTAAGTTTAAATTTACTAAAAATTGGGTATAAAAAGACAATGAAATTGAATCTAAAACTATTTATTTTTGTGATTGTAGTTAGTTTTAACTGTAACATCATTTTTTCTAATGACACTTTAAACTATGANGAGCCCGTATTTGAACAATTTGTTTTTGATGAAAAGGAAGGTATTTCATTTAAAAAAATTGTTGAAACTCACAATATGTATGAAGAATCAAAAGTTGTTTTAAGTGAGTCAGAGCCATTTGTCTATGGNTCTGAGTTCCAAAATANTGATAATGAAGANGAAGTAATAGAATCCTCTTCTTCAGAAANGTCTGGNTCATCTAGTTCTAGTGGTGGGAGTTCATTTTCATCAATGTCAAACACGTCTAGTCAATCCGAGCAAAGTTCAGATCAATCAGACTTATATTTTTTTATGAATGCATATCAATATGACGAAGGAAATGGAGTAAGNCAAGAATTAATGTACTCCATTAATGAATAATTTTCCAAAGCTTTGTTACTTGNGTAAAATCTTATATACTATCCAAATATGAAAAGTAGCGAGATTAGACAGCGNTTTATTNAATTTTTTGAAAATAAAAAACATGAATTTGTTTCTGGAAGTCCAATAGTACCTGAAAACGATCCAAGCTTANTGTTTATTAACGCAGGAATGAATCAATTTAAAGATGTTTTTCTTGGAGATGGGGGCCGTGAATATTCACGTGCTGTNAACTCACAAATCTGTATAAGAGTTTCAGGAAAACATAACGATCTAGAGGATGTTGGGAAAGATTTAACACATTTAACGTCATTTGAAATGCTAGGTAATTGGTCTTTTGGGGATTACTATAAAAAAGAAGCAATTACATGGGCATGGGAACTNTTTACAGATGTATTTAAAATTCCTAAAAACCGTTTAGTCGCCACCGTNTATGAGAAAGATAACGAAGCTTTAGAATTATGGAAGTCTGAAACCGATATTAATCATAACCAAATCGTAACCTGTGATGAAAAAGATAACTTTTGGGANATGGGAGCAGTAGGACCTTGTGGGCCNTGCTCAGAAATTCANGTTTATTTAGAAGATAGNGATATTAACTTTGAACTTGANCAAGACGTATTAAATTCAGGTAAATTTATTGAATTATGGAATTTAGTTTTTATTCAATTTAATAGAAAAAAAGATGGTAGTTTAGAAAATCTTCCAGCAAAACATGTTGATACAGGAGCTGGATTAGAACGACTAGTCGCTTTTCTACAAGGAACATCCTCAAATTATCAAACAGATTTAATGCAACCAATTATTCAAAAAATTGAATCACTGACAGGTCAATCGTATAGTGACAATGAAACTGGAATGCCNCATCGCGTATTAGCTGACCATGTTAGAACATTATGTTTTGGGATCGCCGACAATGTAATGCCTTCAAATGAAGGGCGAGGTTATGTTTTAAGACGGTTNCTTCGTCGAGCTTGCCGTTATGCAAAGCAGTTGGGNGTTAATGCTCCAATTTTATACAAATTAGTTCCAGAAGTGGTGATGATTCTAGGTGNTCATTTTCAACATTTATCATCACGTGAAGGTTATATTCAAAAGGTGATAAAAGCTGAAGAGGAAAGTTTTTTACAGACATTATCTGCAGGATTACAGTTATTTGAACAGTGTGTAAATTCTATAAAAAGTAAAAACGAAACTATTATTGAAGGTAAAGCGGCTTTTAAACTATATGACACNTATGGATTCCCATTAGACTTAACCTTACTACTTGCAGAAGAACAAAACTTACAAGTAGATCAAAAGGGTTATCAAATTGAATTAAAAAAGCAACAAGAACGCTCAAGAAAAGGATCCAAATTTGACGATTTAGCAGTTAATGAGAAAACTAAAAAAGTCTCTCCAGATATGTTTGAGGGGCTACCNCTTCTTTTAGCTGAAGATTTAAACATAGCAAAAGGGGGCGAAGCTCGAATTATTACAAANAAAAATGAAAAACTTGATATGGCAAAGCATCACACAGCAACACATTTGTTACATGAGGTATTACGCAAACATTTGGGAACTCATGTACATCAAGCGGGAAGCTTAGTTGATACATCTAGATTAAGATTTGATTTTTCTCATTTTGAATCCATCTCGCAACATGATTTAATCAACATTCAAGATGAAGTTAATCATTTAATAACACAAAAGTTATCCGTAANCATATCATTTTCAACACTTAAAAAAGCCAAAGAAAAAGGAGTGATGGCTCTTTTTGGTGAAAAATATAATGCTGATCGAGTAAGAGTTGTAGATATAGGAGGGGTTTCAGTTGAATTGTGTGCAGGAACCCATGTGAACAATACAAGCTTGATTGAAAATATCAAAATTCTTTCAGAATCAGCAATTGCAGCCGGAACACGACGGATTGAAGCGATCGCTGGAAAACAAAATATTTTAAATCACCTCAAAAAAATAGTAGAGTCCAAACAAATAAAATTATCAAAATCTTTAGAAAAAATTTCAGAGTTAATTAAAGATAATGACAAAAATTGGAATANTAAATTACATCATTTTAATGAGCAAATGAANATTACAGTCGACGNTCAATCAATTGCTTCAATAGAAGAAAAAGTTAGAATTTTTGATACTTTAGAAGTTCAAATCAATCAGCTAGCCAAAGAAATAAAAAAAGAACAAAGTAAACAAGGGCAAGTACAGTCTCAAGAGCTAGCTAAAAAATTATTAGATTCAGCTGAAAACGTTAAGTCAGATTTAGCAATCATTTCAGCTAATATTCCTAATCTAGATATAAACGAATTAAGGTTGCTTGCTGATGATGTAAGTAATACAAATAAAAATGTTATTATAATTTTAACAGCAATCATAAAAGAAAAAGGCCAGCTTCTAATTAAATATGGACCCGAAATTGATTCAAACACATTGGCAGCAGTTGATTTGATAAAGCAAGTAACTAGTATTGTTGGCGGTGGGGGAGGCGGTCGTCCACAAATGGCACAAGCGGGTGGAATTCATGTTAATAAATTAGGCGAAGCAACANAATTAGCGAAAGAAATTATTGTAAAAGAGTTTTAATGACACGATTATTAGCAATAGATTACGGAGAAAAAAGAATTGGTATTGCTATATCAGATGGATTAGGNTTGACCGCTCANCCAAAGCCNTTNATTTATAATAATGAAACTATAGTAGAATCACTTAAGCAGCTCATATCTGAAAATGACGTTGTTAAGATTTACATAGGATTACCCAAAGATACAAGAGGTGGAGAAAGTAAGAAATCTATTGAAGTAAGATCATTCGCAGAAAAGTTAAAAAAAGAATTAGCCCTCCCGATAGAGTTTNTTGATGANCGATTTTCTACTGTAGCTGCAACAAAACAACTTGATGCCAGTGGATTAAATCGTAAAAAACAACGCCACCTAATAGATAGTCAAGCGGCAGCATTTATACTACAAGGTATTTTAGATAAGACTAGCTCNTAATNTNTATTTCTTGAATGTTTTGATNAAAGTATGAAAGATTTGTCTCAAGTAAGTACTTAGTGAGTTGAATTTTATAATTTAATAACCTTTCCTCAATCATAGTTTTCAATTAAAATAANACCCATATGGATTACAAACAAGCAGGTGTAAATATCGATGAAGGAAATCGAGCTGTTGAGCTTATAAAGCCTGCTGTAAAATCAACTCANACAAAACATGTCCTAAGTAATATAGGAGGTTTTGCCGCAGGTTTTAATTTTCCAAAAGAAGACTACGAAGAGCCTATTTTAGTTTCCTGTACTGACGGGGTTGGGACAAAACTTCGTATTGCGATAGAGTGCGGTGTTTTTGATACTGTTGGTATTGATCTTGTTGCTATGTGTGTAAATGATTTAATTTGTATGGGTGCTAAGCCATTATTTTTTCTTGATTATGTTGCGACTCACGAAGTAATTGCAGAACATATGCAAGCGATAATNTCTGGTATTGCAGAAGGTTGTAAACAATCAGATTGTGCATTAATTGGTGGNGAAATGGCTGAAATGAACGATATGTACAAAAAAGGAGATTTTGATTTAGCTGGTTTTTGTGTCGGTGTTGTAGATAGAAAGAAAGTTATCGATGGATCTAATATTAAAGAAGGTGATTTTATTTATGCTTTACCATCATCAGGTGTACATAGTAATGGNTATAGCTTAGTTCGGAAGGTATTAACTGAGGAAACGTGNAAAAAAAATAATATTCATTATCAATCATTACTAGAACCAACGAAAATTTACGTNAATCAAGTTTTGGAACTAATTAAAACGAANACAATATCTGGCATTGCTAACATTACAGGTGGTGGTCTTGCTGAAAATATTAAGCGAGTCGTACCAAAAAACACCAATNTAGTTATTGAAGAATCAAAAATAAATGTATTACCNATATTTAAAGATATNCAAAAAATAGGAAACNTTACAAAAAATGAAATGTATAGAGTATTTAATATGGGCATAGGCATGGTTGTGGTAAGNCCNGAAGAATTAGCAAACTCAGATCAGTTATATCTCATAGGAANGGTAGAAAAAGGNAACGGGGAAGTAACTATTGTCTAAAGTAAGACTAGGGGTGCTCATATCAGGGCGTGGGTCAAATATGAAAGCCATCGTTGAGGCATGTAAAAACAAATCTATTCCAGCAGAAGTAAAAATAGTCATTAGTAACAAAAAAAATGCCCTTGGGTTAGAACTCGCCGAATCTTATGGGATTGAAACAAAATATATTAATAGTAAAGACTATCCATCAAAAGAAGCGTATGAAGCAGCNATTACGTCTNTTTTAGATGTACATAATGTTGAGNTAACTTGTTTAGCAGGATATATGAAAGTANTNGGNCCCAAATTCATCCAAAAACATCAAGGTAAACTTATTAACATTCATCCTTCATTGTTACCTGCGTTTAAAGGCTTAGATGCTCAGAAACAGGCTTTTGAATACGGGGTTAAAATAGCNGGNTGTAGTGTTCATTTTGTTGACGAAACTGTAGATGGGGGTACAATAATAATGCAAGACATTGTTCATGTAACTGATACAGATACACTAGATTCAATGACAAATAATATTTTAAAAAAAGAACATATCTTATACCCAAAAGCAATTAATTGGGTTATAGAAAATCACATAAAGAGAGGAACAAAATGAAAGCGTTAATTAGTGTNTCAAATAAAGATAATATTGTAGNATTTGCAAAAACATTAGTCGAAAAGGGATTTGAAATTNTTTCTACGGGAGGAACGTTAAAAGTTCTTTTAGAAAATGGGATTACTGCACAAGCAATATCAGAATACACAGGGTTTCCTGAAATTCTTGATGGACGAGTTAAAACATTACATCCAAAAGTTCACGGAGCTATATTAGCNGATAGGTCAAANAAAAATCATNTAAAAACCTGTAAAGATCACGATATTGAATGTTTCAATTTAGTTGTTGTAAACCTATATCCTTTTGAGCAAACAATAGCAGATCCTTCAAAAAAAGTTTCAGACGCAATTGAAAACATTGATATTGGTGGCCCAACCTTACTTAGAGCTGCAGCTAAAAATTTTAATTCAACGTGTGTCGTTGTAAATCCAGATGATTATGATGATGTATTAGAAAATATTTCTGATAAAAATGGTGATGTAAATATTCAATTACGAAAAACNTTAGCAACAAAAGCTTTTTTACATGTGGCACAATATGACATCGCTATTGCAAATTACTACACAAACCAATTTTTAGAAGGTGAATCTGGTATGCCAGATATTATTAACCCAGTTTTGGAAAAAGTTGCAGATTTAAGATATGGTGAAAATCCACATCAAAACGCTGCATTTTATTCGGTTTCTTCACGATTAAAAAATAAGCCATTCCAACAATTGCATGGAAAAGAATTATCTTATAACAATATAATCGATATAGCCTCTGCAATTGATATCGTTAAATCTTTTACTATTCCAGCAGCTGCTGTAATTAAGCATACCAATCCATGCGGAGCAGCAACAGGAGATAGTTTAAANGAAGCCTATCAAAAAGCTTATGACGCAGATCCTCTTTCAGCATATGGATCTATCGTCGGATTAAATAGAATAGTAGATATTAAAACGGCAGAATTAATGTCAAAGAATTTCATAGAAGTAATTATTGCTCCAGATTTTGAAAAGGAAGCGTTTGAATTGTTAAGTAAAAAAACATCTCTACGTTTAATCAAATCTTCTAATGACGATAACTCTAAGGAAAATTTCTTTTATAGATACGTTGATAATAGTTTTTTAGTTCAGTCAAAAAATGAATTGTTAGTTGAAGATAAAGATTTAGAAATTGTAACATCAACNAAACCTTCTAAATCAGATATTAATGATTTAATGTTTGCNTTTAATTTGGTTAAATTTGTTAAATCAAATGCAATTTTAATTGCCAATAATGGACAATCATTGGGCGTAGGGGCAGGCCAAATGAGTAGAGTTGATGCGGTTGAAATCGCGCTAAAAAAAGCGGGTGAAAAGGCCAAAGGGGCTGTGCTAGCATCGGATGCATTTTTCCCATTCAAAGATTCTATTGAGTTAGCCGCTAAATATGGGATTAGAGCCATTATTCAGCCTGGAGGCTCAAAACGTGACCAAGAATCTATAGATGCATGCGATGAAAATAAAATAATTATGGCATTTTCAGGGTCTAGACATTTTTTACACTAATGAGTTTAGAAAGAATTATTAAGCGAGTNATTAATGTTTTAACATTTATTATTGTTGCAATTTTATTAACTCCATTTATTCTTGATTATTTAGGGGTTGATAGTGAAGAAGGNATCACAAAAGATGCTTTTTTTGAAGAAACCGTTATTTCGAAGCAACGCTCAAAACAAATATGGAAAAAACTTAAAAAGGAAAATATCTTAAGGAAATCAGGTGTTTTAAATCAAGATGTTGAGTTTGATTTGCTAATTGAATCAATCGATGAAAAGAGTTTTTCTAAAATTGAAACTCAAAAAATATCTGAAGTTTTAAAAAACCTTCAAGAGGTTTCTCAAAAAAAAGATAGGCAAGTTGAAATATTAGGGTCTTCTATCACAGGATACGATAACTCTCTTATAAGTTGGAAAATTACTGCTGATTATGTTTACGCTGGAAAAAGCCAATATATTTATAATGTTGAAGATGTTTACAGTGGATTTATTTATGATGAAAACGGCTTAATTGTTATTGATAATTTAAAAGCTAAAAAAATTAGAATTAATACAAAAAGAAAAAAGCTTTTTGCAAGTGAAAACATTGAAGTTCGATTTTTAAATAAAACAGAACAACAAAAAAAACTTGAGTTAAAAGGACTAATTGCACAAGATAATGACTCAAATGCTCCGGTTATCATAAGGTCAAATGAATTACGTTTTAATGGCACTAAAGATACAGTGGAACTNTCAAAAAACGTTGAAATCATTCAAGATGATGTAAGAATTTATCCCAAAAAAACAATTTATGTTGATAACAATAAAAATATAGCAAAAATAAAAGATGGCTTTAAAATGCTAGCTACAGATTTTTCAGTTTCTGGAAATAAAATGACTATTTTNATTGATGAGGATAGGTCTGAAATGGAAGGTGGTCTAACAATATTTAGGCAAGAACCAGGTTTTGAGGAAGACGTAGATGAGAGAGAGCAAAACTTAAGACGCCAAAAAACTGTATTAACGTGCGAAAAGGCATTTTATTCAGAAAAAGATGATAAACATAATATTAAAGTTATGAATAATATTAAAATTGTTCAACCAGACAAAATAATCCGTGCTGAAAAAGGAATATACGATGAAGAGACTGACTTTTATGAAATTACTGATGATGTAGAAATAGATTTATTATCATTAGATTGGATTTTAGATAAAGATACATCTGAAAATTTAGAAAATGAGGACGTTAATTTAACACTTACTCAAAAAACAACAATTTCTACAGATAAGTTAACGTTTTTAGGAGACATGAAAAAATTAACACTAATTGGAAACGTAAAGGTTGTTCAACCTGATAAAACAATTAGAGCCAATAAATTAATCTTTGATGATGAAAGTTTATTAGTTTATTGCATAGGAAATGTAAGTGTAATCAAAGATGATAAAAATACGATCAAAACAAAATATTTAGTTATTGATTTAAAAAACGAAACATTTATAGCTAAAGATGGTGTCTCATCGACATATCATATCGATTAAATGTTGTTCTTGTCCCAATCTTAAATAACCGATATAATTTTCGTCATGTCAAAAGAAGATTTTTCAGAAGTTCGAATATTTTCAGGAAATGCTAATTTGAAATTAGGTCAAGATATAGCAAATTTACTTAATACAAATTTATCNTCAGTAACATTATCAAAATTTAGTTGTGGTGAAAANTATGCACGTGTTGACGAGTCAATTCGTGGTGTTGAGGCATATGTTGTTCAGTCAATTGGATTAAATCCTAATGATGATTATATGGAATTATTTTTATTAATGGATGCGTTGAAAAGAGCTTCTACAAAACGAACTCATGTAGTTATCCCTCATTTTGGTTATGCAAGACAGGATAAAAAATCAGCCCCAAGAGAACCTATTAGTAGCCGTTTAATAGCAGATTTATTGTCAGCCGTTGGTTTCGATCGTTTAATTACGATTGATTTGCATTCTGATCAAATCCAAGGCTTTTTTAATCAACCTGTTGATCATATTAATGCAATGCCTTTATTTATCGACTATTTTAAAAAGAAAAAAATTGATAATCTAGCTGTTGTTGCTCCAGATACAGGGCGTGCTAAAGTTGCAAAAAAATTAGGAGATAAGCTTGGTGCAGATTTGGTCTTATTACACAAAACAAGGCCCAAGCATAATGTAGCAGAAATTACGAATGTTGTTGGAGATGTTAAAGATAAAAATCTTTTGATAGTTGACGATATGATTGATACCGGAGGTTCAATCACATCAAGNGTAAAAACGTTGGAAAAGCTTGGNTGTAAAGATATTTATGTTGCAGCGACACATGCTGTATTTTCTGGTCCTGCAGTTGAGCGTTTATCAACAGCCGGNTTCAAGGAAGTCGTTGTCACTGATACAATATATATTCCAGAAGAAAAGCGTTTTAATAATTTAAAAATCCTCTCNACAGCCCCCATCTTAGCTGAAGCTATTAAACGAAACGTCTATCACGAATCTATTTCATCTTTGTTTGTTTAACGTTTTTATCTATTAGCTTTTTTCAACTCTCATATAATTACAGTTCAATAGAATTTTATATATATACATTTTCCCAAAAGAAATTAAAATTTTTGTTTAATTAACTAAATTAAATTTCGGTTATTAAGGTTTGGTTTTATNTTTCTTTGGGTAGACATAATTTAAGGAGAAATTAAATTATGTCTACAAGTCCTATAGATGGGAAAGGAAGTGAATTAAAGAAGTTTAGCAATCCAGATGATAAAGAAGTAAGTCGTCTTTTAAAGTCAGCTTCAACTTCATCTTTATCCACATCAGGTGAAACTGACAGAGAGTTAGATACACCATCTCCCAAGTCTTTATCATTATCAAGTAGTTATGAATCGATTAAATCTTCTGAAGGTAAACATCCAAGAGTTAAATGGAGTGAGTTTATTCCCATTCAAAGGGAACAACTAAAAAAGCATGGAGTTAAAAATGATGAAGCGTTAATTCTTGCAGGTCAATTAGGTATATCTGGCAAAAATGGAAAAGTTTACTATAAAATAAGTCCAGAAAAAAACAAAAGAGAGGAACTTGGAACAGGAACGTCCGGAGTTGTTACAGATGCCTTTCTGGTTAAAGATAATTCAGTAAAGTCCATTGCTGTTAAAAGAATTCCTGGTCATAAATCTCAGGAAGAAGCCCAATTTTTAAGGGATTATCCGGAAATATTTCCCAAATTAGAATTTCTAATAGAAAAACCGTCGAACAAAGATAAAGAGCATGGAAAAAGTCTGATTGGTATGGAAAAAGGATCATCTATTGTAGGGGATGATAAAAAATCTCTTTCTTTAGAATATATTCCAAAGCTAATTGAATTATTAATCAATTCAAAAAATAAAGGGGTTATTAATTGGGATATAAGGCCAGCCAACTTGATGAGCTTTGAAGGGAATCTTAAGTTTATAGATGCAGGAATAGTAGATACAGTAAAAGAAGACATACCTTTTGATAATTTATCGCCTGGTGGAACGCCAGGTTACTTATATACTAATCCTAAATCAAAGGGTAAGGACGCCACATTTTCCATTAATGAAATATACTCTTTTGTGTTTAGTCTTATTTTATTTGAATCTTTATGTGGAAAAGTGCCTGGGTATTTTAAATTTGATGAAAATAACCCCGCAATAATTGATTTACTATCATCAATAAAAGGTGCCTCAAATCCAACTGAAGGTTCATTAATATTTATAACTCAAGCAGCTTCAGGAAAATTTATGAAAACTAGACAATCAAACAACCCAACAATGAACGTGATTAAAAGTATTTTAAGTGGTGATTTAACAAATTTAGAAGAAATTCAGAAGCATACAAAAAAAGGCGGGGTATTATCTGTAGATAGTTTAAAGAGATTAAAAAGAGAGTTAAAAATATACAAAAAAACAAAATTAGAAGTAAAATTTAAAGAGTTAAAAAAAAAGATAGAAAAAAATAAAGCTGATAATAGTGTCTTATTAGAAATAAAAGATACATTTTTTAGTGATGATCAAAAAAGCAAGTTACTACAAAGTGCTCTTAAGGTAAAGCAAGAAAAAATTGTGAAAGACGAAATAATAGATACAAATTTACATATTTTTAAATTAATTGATGAACATAAGTTGCAAATTAAGTGGCCACCCGATACCAAATTGAATAAGAAAAACCTTTATGAGGCATTTTTTTCAAAAGTGAAAATTTCACTTAAAACTGACAATGAAATAACAAAAATAGAAATATCTTCGTTAGCCTCATCTGCTGAGAATAAAAATTCTTTAGATACATATTTAAATAATTTGTTTTTTGAAGGAAAAGATACAGAATTAATAGCTATTTTAAATAGTAGTTCTAATGACGCTATTAAAAAAATTATATTTCAAAAAATACAAGACTACATGGTTCAAAATCCTAATAAAATTATAGATACTCTTTCAACTTATTCTGATTTTTTTACTGTGGAAAGTATAAAAAGTTATATAGAAACATTTGTAGAAGCTAAGCTAAAAAGTTCAGATAAAAAAATTCAATTACATGATTTTTTAATTGAATTAATGATAAAGGGTCGTGATGATACAGTGATAGACATAATTNAACATTTGAATCACTTAAGTCTTTCAGAAAATAAGAATGATACAAAATCTCAAATTTACAAAGATGTTCTTCAATCTGTAGATAATGAGCTAAAAGATATTATTTATCGTGACATAACAAAAAAATTTGAAAACATAGAAGCTTATGTTGAGCACTATCCTGAGCAGGTATTAGGTGTTTTAGATAAAATATATCAAAAAGTAGATTTTAAAAACTTTGATAAGGTAATATCTCAGTTTCTTCGAAAACATAACTATCGTAATCCAAAAGTTGTAAAACTATTTAATGATTATTTTTCAAATCAAACAAATAATAAAAAAAATAGCAATATATATTTTTTTGTTGAGTTGCCACATATAACAAATGTGATCCAGGAAAATCAAAAATCATTTCCTGGGATCACTTTNTNTGANNNNTAGGTTTTAAACNTGTGGTCCAACCCCAGCTAGGGCCTGACCTTGTTCGTTATCTGAAAACTTTTTAAAGTTATTTACAAANAAATTAGCTAATTTTTGAGCAGATTCTCTGTAAGCATCTTTATCAGCCCAAGCGTTAATAGGATTCAAAATAGTTGAATCTACATTTTTGATAGCTTTGGGAATTTGAAATTTAAATGTTGCAGATGTTTCAAAATCAGCATCTTCAATACTACCATCCAAAATGGCGTCAATAATTGCACGAGTATTTTTTAAACTAATTCGATTGCCAACACCATAAGCCCCGCCTGTCCAACCTGTATTAACTAAATAAGCATCTGAGCCATTTTCTTCCATTCGCTTACCTAATATTTCAGCATACTTTGTTGGATGTAATAATAAAAATGGCGCACCAAAACAAGCTGAAAAAGTTGCTGTTGGCTCAGTTACACCAAGCTCAGTTCCTGCAACCTTTGCTGTATAGCCACTTAGATATTGATACATAGCTTGTTCCTTGCTTAATTTAGAAACCGGAGGAAGAACCCCATATGCATCGCATGTTAAAAAGATCACTTTGTTTGGATGTTGACCTTTAGATACAGGTTTTACAATGTTATCGATATGATAAATTGGATAAGAAACACGTGTATTTTCAGTTTTTGAATTATCATCATAATCTACATCGCCATTATCTTTGATAACAACGTTTTCTAATAGTGCATCTTTACGGATAGCTTTGTAGATATCTGGCTCTTTTTCTTCAGATAAATTAATTGTTTTTGCATAGCAACCACCTTCAAAATTGAAGACGCCATCGTTATCCCATCCATGCTCATCATCACCAATTAACTGACGTTTAGGGTCAGCTGAAAGCGTTGTTTTACCTGTTCCAGATAAGCCAAAAAATAAAGCTGTTTCGCCATTGTTTCCCATATTTGCAGAGCAATGTAGCGCGCCAATACCTTTTAATGGTAAGAAGTAGTTCATAATAGAAAAAATACCTTTTTTCATTTCTCCACCATACCAAGTTCCACCAATCAAAGACATTCTTTCACCAATATTAAAAGCAACAAATGTTTCAGATCTCATATTGAA
>NZFK01000017.1 GCA_002690645.1 Rickettsiales bacterium | reverse complement strand
TTCATATTAATTCTATTTTAATAACAACTCAGGAAATTAATCTTTGTTTCTTGATTATTGGCGCAGGTATTTTGGTTGGCTTTATTCCTGCTTTTATCGCGTATAGAAGAAGTTTGTCTGAGTCTATTAAAGATGGTTTGTAAGGATGACGTTTTTTCAGTTTTTATTTGTATGGGTTATTGCTTTTTTGATGCCACTTTATGGAGCAGAACCTCCTGAATTGACCTGGGATGTATTAGCTAATTTAGACATAGATAAAAAAGCCACTCATACAGAAATAGAAGCCTTTAGCGGTAAAGATGTTCGTGTTATTGGTTTTATTGTTCCTTTGGATTTTGGGGAAGATTTTTATACCGTCACAGAATTGTTGCTTGTGCCTGACCCATTAGCTTGTATTCATGTTCCACCCCCACCTCCCAATCAAATGATTCATGTTAAAATGAATAAGGCTATTCCAATTGATATGGACTTTCGAGGAGTTGAGTTAACGGGGACGTTTAAACTTGAAAAAGGTGAAAGTGATTATGGTGAGATTTTTTACACAATGGTTGGGAAAAAAGCTGTTGCGCTAGATATTGAATATGTTGACCCATTTGACGAATTAGATGCAGAGATTGATCGATTAAATGCTTTAGAGGCGTTAGAGGAAGAAGCCAATTTTTAATTATCAATATTTGAAATTGAGTAACCCACTTTTGTTATTTCGGGTAAAAGATCGGTTTTTAAGATTTGATATAACGTTTCTTCTTTTAACTTGAGTTTAGAAAAAAAGACGATGTGATCTGAAAGCTCTAAAGAATTTTTGTCATGTTTTAGGGTGATTGTTTTAGATGATTCATCTATTATTATGGGTATTTCATATTCCCATGACTGGTTAGATAAATATGTTTTTGATTTGGTAGTGTAATGTGAGTGAGGCGAGGTCACTGAGATATCGTTTTTTGGAAAAAATAGAAATAAAGACAGATGTTTATTCTCATATAAAGATACTTTAGTGTAACTATAATTTGATGGCGAGGTGCCAATAATAGTTTTATTAATTTTGTCACAATCGTATATATGTATAATATTGGGTGATAGGTCTTGTTCAATTTTATCTTGAAGTATTCTTAATGACTCTAAAATAGAGTGTCTTTTTTTTAACATCATAAGCGAATCAAAAGTCTTATTTTTAAGGGCTATTAATAGATTCTTATACTCTGGGAGTTGCTTTATTTTGAATTCTAAATCTTCTGGAAGCTCTTTTTTTAGCGCAAGTAGTTTTTTCATGGATTAATTTTAACTTTTTTTTGGTCTTAACGTAATGAGATTATTCTTAAAAGCTGTGCTGTTTTTTCAACATAATTTGTAGTTAGCCCAATTATTTTATGTTTCTTTACCCATTTAACTTTATCTTTTTCTGATGAGAGTGTACTTAATATTGAGTTCTCAGAACTATGCTCCCATGGGATTTTTGGCAAATTTAAGTTTTTTAACGCAGATAAGGAGTTTATGTGTGGGCAAAGTACATTTAGTTTTTTTTGTAGTGAAGAATCGATTTTTAAGTTTTGGTCTTTATCATAAATTAGAGCTAAGCAGGGTTTATTTGGTTGAATTGATATTTTTTTTAGTAACGATTGATCAAAACTTGATATCATTACATTTTCTAATAGGTTGTGTTTGGTTAATAGCTCTATGAGTTCTTTTGTAAAAACTTCTTTTTTTTCATTTGTTAATTTATATGTTTTTAATTCTATATTAAGTAATTTTATTTTATTTTCAGAAAGATTTTTAATTAACAGGTCTGCAAGAGTTATTATCGATGGAACTAGCCTTTTGATGTCTTCTAAATTGGTTTGTTCAATAATTGTATTATTTAAGTTTTCGTCATGAAATAAGATTAATTGATTATCTCGCGTAATCATAACGTCACATTCAATAAAATCAGCTTTAGCATTCTCGTCTGAATAAAAAGCGGATAATGTATTTTCGATTTCTTTGGTCGAGCTTTGACTTATTCCTCGATGAGTTCCAACTAATGGAGTTGATATGTTTAAAATAGAATTGAAAGAACGGTTCATATTAACATTTGGTGTCATTGCTATTAATTTTTTAAATATCATTATACCTATAGTACTTGCATTGAAAGTGCCAATTTATATTGCTTTTTTATTTCCTTTTTGAAAGTTTTTTATCAAAAAATATCTTTTTTGAAGCTTTTATGATTAAACTATCTTCACTAAAAAAAACAAAAATGCTACTATAACGCTCCGTTGTTATTAGACAATAAAACCGGGCGGTTAGCTCAGTTGGTAGAGCATCGGCCTTACAAGCCGCAGGTCACAAGTTCAAGTCTTGTACCGCCCACCATAAAAATATGGCTATAGAAACGTTAACAAGACAACTTCAACAGATTTCAAAATATAAGGGTATTCATTATTCGTTAGATCATTTGGCATATTTTCTTGATTTACTAGGACACCCTGAACGGTCATTAAAAAATATTGTCCATATTGCTGGTACAAATGGAAAAGGCTCAACGCTTCAATTTTTAAATGCTATTTGTCAGGAGCATGGTTTATCTGTAGGAACTTATATGTCTCCTCATATTACATCTTATACTGAACGGATCCAATTAAATAATGAGTGTATTCCTGAACAAGAGTTTCATGACTATTTTGACCGAGTTTATCAGACAACGGGTGGTCAACTTACTGAATTTGAGTGTTTAACACTAATGAGTTTCTGCTATTTTTCAGATAAGCAGCCTGATGTTGTGATATATGAAGCTGGTTTGGGTGGAAGATTAGATACTACAAACGTTATTATGCCAACTTTAAGCTTGATAACGACTATTGGATATGATCATGAACAATACCTAGGAGATACAATTGAAAAAATTGCCTTTGAGAAAGCAGGAATTATTAAAGATAGAGTTCCTTTAATTACGACTTCGACTAACCTTAAGTCTGTTCAAAATGTATTTAAAAAGGTGTGTCTTAAAAAAGGGGCTCCGTGTTGTTTAATAGATCCGTTAAGTGGCTTACCTTCTGGAACAAGACTTCAAGGGCAACATCAGTTAGTTAATGCAGGAATAGCCCTAGAAGCAGCAAAACAGCTTTTAACTGATTTCGATACTAATAAAGCTTTTGATGGTATCCGCCAGGCACGTCATTGGGGGCGTTATATGAAACTTGAGACTAAAGATCAATTGATTATTATTGATGCGGCTCATAATGAACAAAGTATGACAGCTTTATTAAGCAATTTGAAACGTGATTACCCTGATCAAGCATTTGGTTTTCTAATTGGGTTAAATAAAACTAAGAAAACTAAAAAGTTACTTCAGCTGATTCAAACTAGTGCAAAATATATTTATTATTGCGAATTCGATGATAGATATGCAGAGTCGTTTGAGAATGTTGATGATTATTTGGCGTCTCAAGTTACTGAATTTTTATTGTCAAATAAGCTCCCAAAAGATGCTCATTTAGTTGTTACTGGAAGTATTTATTTTTTAGGGGAGTTAGAAAAAATAGAAGCATTTAATTAGTTATGATTATTTATTATTAGAGGCTATAACTTTTTATTTGTGTGTAAAAAACATTAAAAAATGCTCCTCCAAGTGTTGATCGCATAGCTAATGCGGCGGTTGCTTTTGGGGGCATTAATTTCGAGAAGCCATGTTTTTTTATAAAGTGGCTAGGGGATATGCATTTACCAGTTTGCATATTTATTTTTATAATTTCAAATGGAGTAATTGTGATTGAGCAAATTGCGCTAGAGGCAGCGCCGCTAACAAAGGTGCCTAATGATCCATGTTTTTTATTAAACTCTGTTGCAAATGATTGTGTTTCAAACCATGTAAAATAACCTATTGTTGTTTTTGACCACATGGTGGCGATTATTTTTGCATGATAATTTAGGGGGTATGATAAGGCCTCTTTCATTATTGTCGTTTTTGTTTTGGTACTTGTTTGTTGATTAATTTTAATGATATCTCCTGGGTACATTATAATGGCTTTACAGCCTGTTAAGCCAGAGCTTAGAGCTGAAAGTAGTTTTGGATGGATTGGTGTTTTATTATTTTTATTATACTTTTCGCCTTCTTCTTTTATTGTAAACGCAATGTAACGACAAAATGTTAAATTAATGGCTGTAATTGGAAATCCGTTGTAAGCTGATTTTAAGTTGAACTTCTGCAGTGGGATTGAATTATTGACTCGGTAAGAGTCAATTGGAAATGTGAATGCAGTGGCCATGACTGATGCTGCACTAGCGGCTAACCCATTTGCTATTGGCATTTTTTCCTCCTCACTACTTTGGATGGTACGTTAATTAAAGTAGTTGAATTGATGCTTAAATATTAAACAGCGACAGGAAATTTTATAAACGCCTGTGGGCTGTAATTATGTAACGTTATGTCGTCGAATCCAATATCAAATATTGATTTTTTTGCAATAGTTACTTGAGGTAATGGACCGGGTGTTCTTGATAGTTGTTCTTTAACCCCTTCAATATGATTTGAATAAATATGAGCGTCACCAAATGAATGTACAAAGTAGCGTGGTGCTAAATTACATTCTTGAGCCACCATCATGAGTAATAATGCATAGCTTGCGATGTTAAATGGAACGCCAAGCGCCATATCTGCTGAGCGCTGATAAAGTTGACAGTCTAGGTGTCCATTAACAACATAAAATTGAAAAAACATATGGCATGGAGGTAATGCCATTTTATCGATGTCTGCGACATTCCAAGCATTGACGATATGACGACGAGAATCAGGATTATTTTTGATTGAGTCTATTACGTTTTTGAGTTGGTCAATGCCAGTTGATTCTGGAGCCCCCCATTGGCGCCATTGGTGACCATATACGGGACCAAGGTCCCCCTTTTCATCTGCCCAGGCATTCCAAATTGGAGTATGTTCGGCTAAATCATCATTGATGTTAGTNGATCCTTTAATAAACCATAAAAGTTCTCTTGCAACAGCATTAAAGAGGACTTTTTTTGTTGTTACTAGAGGAAAGCCTTTTCTTAAATCGAAACGAAGTTGAGCTCCAAAAATTGAGATTGTTCCAGTCCCCGTACGATCTTTTTTTTTGTCGCCTTCTTTAAGAATTTTGTTTAATAAATTTAGGTATTCATTCATAAGATAGCTATAGAGTAACAAAGGCTCGTTTGATTGGACAAGAAATAATTATATAGAGGGCTATTTAAATTGTTTTTAATGACATTGGTTTCTGATAAGATAGTTTTTTNGNAATATATTTTNTTGGTAGTACGATAATTAATAAAATGTAATAAAGGATTTTTAAAATGCGATTTTTAGGACGAAANAAATACCCTCAAGTTGTTCCACATGATTTAAAGCNTGGGGAAGGTAAANCTACNGTTTATGACATNAAAACACAAGGATTGGCGGACATTCTAAAAAATGCACAATCTTTAAAANATTGTTATTTTACACTNCNGCTTCAGAATGNTGAGNTTAAAAAAGGAAGACTTACGTCTTTAGACTCTNANAAATTNAGAATATGAGNACGANAATGGCAACANAAAANTNATTGTTACAAATTATATTCAAGAAATTCGTTTNNAAAAAAATNNGTTTAATTGCCTAGAAGAAGATTGTTAAGAAAAGTTATTTTTAACTAGTTTTTCGTTGGTGTTTTTTTTTGAGAAGTAAAAGGTTGANAATGTTTTTATTTNTATTTTTATTTTCATTTGTTTAATCTTATGCTGGCTGATTTTGAATATTTTTCACTGTTATATCAGCCCTATCATATTTTAATAATTTAATGATTTCTACATTATTTTTTTCTATTCCAACATGAAGCGGNGTTTTATAGAAATTATCTTTTTCGTCTATTGCGGCGCCTTTTTCAATTAAACATGTGGCACTTACTAAACAATTTTTATANGCCGNATANTGAAGCGGCGTTCGTCCTAAAGTGTCTTTAACATTTAAATTTGCTTTTTTTTCTATTAAAAGTTTAACAACATCTATATATCCGTTTTTTGTGGCCTCATGAAGGAGTGTGTTATGCCATTTATCATGAGCATTTACATTTAGCTCTCCTTTTTCAATTAATAATCTTAAATGCTTAATTGGCGTATTTAAAATGGTATGCATTTCTGTAGCATTACATTCAAAATTACTAAATGGTAAAATTGAGACGTTTCCAGTGATTGTAGCCCGTTTTAAAAATTGGCTATTTTTTGATGAGCTTGTTGCCGATTTTGATAGAGAATAATCTACACTAAAACAACATAATATACTTAACATTTTTTTCCTTTTAATTTAATTTTTCTTTTTATATTGATTTAAATATAAAATAGAAGGATTGATGGTTTAAAGAATTTGAGCTCTATTTCGGGTCTTAATAATAAGACGATTACAAAAGTTAATAAAGATAAATATTAAAGATTTTTACGTTNCTACTGTCTAAAGTTGGGAAGAGACCTTGAGATGGACAAAATTTCAGAATGGCTGATTGATAGTTGAGTCATTATTTCTGTAATATGGGGNAGCANTTGAGAATGTTGAAATTTATTTAATATGNTTGGGGTTTTCGTTTTTTAACTATTTTGGTTGCTTGGATAGCTTTATTTAAGTTTTTTTGGTTTTTGATNTTTTCATAAAAAAAATTGTAATTTATTTAAAGTAGTNAATCGCCTTTAAATTGGATCNGTTTAAAATAGATGTGTTTATAAATTATATTCTAATAATTATTTTTATAATGGACTGATTATTTTTTTTAGTTTTTTTTAGAATTTACTGTTTTTTTTATCTTCATTTTTAGTTATTGTTTGTGCTATACTTTTATTCCAGTTACCTATCTAAATATTAAGGAGATTTTCATTGAATAATGACGACAACATTAAAAAATANGCGTCCATCAAGGTAGTTGGTGTTGGTGGTGGTGGCGGAAACGCTGTTAATAGAATGGTAGCTGCGGGAGTTCAGGGTGTTGAATTTATAGCCGCTAATACAGATTTGCAAGCACTGTCAGTTTCTTTGGCAGATATTAAAGTTCAAATTGGCCTTAAATTAACTAAAGGTTTAGGTGGAGGTGCTATACCTTCTATTGGAGAACAGTCTGCAAAAGAAAGTAGAGAAGATCTAGAGTCTTCTTTGGAAGGTGCAGATATGGTCTTCATCACTGCTGGTATGGGAGGGGGCACTGGAACCGGTGCGGCTCCTATTATTGCGAGAATTGCAAAGGATATGGGTGCTTTAACTATCGCTGTTGTGACAAAGCCTTTTCGTTTTGAAGGTCCTGTGAGAGCTAGACAAGCTGAAGAGGGGATTGAGAATTTACGTGCTCATGTAGATGCTTTGATTATTATTCCAAATGATAAGTTATTAGAAGTTGTTGAAAAAATGACGACTATGGTAGATGCCTTTAAAATTGCTGATGATGTGTTAAGGCAGGGGGTTCAAGGAATTGCAGATTTAATTACAGTTCCTGGCTTAATAAACTTAGACTTTGCTGATGTTAAAACTATCATGAAAGACTCAGGTTCTGCGATGATGGGAATTGGGCAGGCGTCTGGTGAGGGAAGAGCGATAGAAGCTGCTAAACAAGCCGTGTCGTCTCCNTTATTAGAACAAACTGTAAATGGNGCTNCTGGTGTTTTATTAAACATTACAGGTGGTGCAAGTTTATCATTGCAAGAAGTTCATCAAGCAGCTGATGTAATTTATGAAGCTGTTGATCCAAATGCTAATATTGTTTTTGGAGCTGTGGTTCGGGAAAATTCAAATGCTGATAATGCAATGAATGATGCTGTTTCTATCACTGTCATTGCAACAGGTTTCGATAATATTACAAGCTTGGATCAAATTAAAGAGAACTTTTTAGCGTCTACAACTGAATCAGAATCTGTTGTTGAATCTGAAGAACCAGAAGAGGAAGAAGCTTTGGCTAACGAGCCAGAAGCGTCTATTCCTGAAAACATAGTACCTGTACAAGATAGTGTGCAAGATAGGAAAGCAGCAGAAGCTATTGCTGGAGCTCCTTCTTTTACNCATGTTCAGCCATCAGAAAATAATAATGTTGGTGTGACTCAAGAACAGCCTAAGCAACAAAAAAATGATGAGCCTGAATTTAATTTAGATGTTCCTTCTTTTTTAAGAGATTTAACATAATCTAAAATATAGTTTAAACTAATCATCCTATGCTTAAAGAACATAACCTTCATGAGAAGGTCACTTTTTCTTACACTCGCCGATTGATAAATAGGACTTCTTATCTTAAAGGGAAGACGGTTATTTCAAAGAAAGAATTCTGGGACTTTTCTGCTAATGATTATTTAGGACTTGCTTCAGACAAGGATTTGTTACATGAATTGCGTGACAATATAGACCATTTAGGAATGGGTTCGACAGGGTCGAGGTTGTTAAGTGGTCAAAATAAATATATCTCACAATTAGAATCTTCNATTGCTTCTTGGTTAGGTAAAGAGACGTCTTTGGTATTTAATTCAGGGTATCAATGTAATGTTGGNGTAATCCCTACCATATATGATCAAGGTGATCTTATTATCGCGGATAAGCTTATACATGCGAGTTTGATTGACGGNATTAGGCTATCTGGAGCAGATTTTAAACGTTTTGGGCATTTGAATTATAAGCATTGTGAAGATTTGTTGGTTTCTTTACGAGCAAAATATAAACGCGTTTTATTGCTTACTGAATCTGTATTTAGTATGGATGGTGATGTTGCTGATTTAAAACGACTTGTTGAACTTAAGAAGAAATATAATTGTGACTTAATGGTTGATGAAGCACATGCTATTGGTGTGATAGGACAAACTGGACAAGGATATGGCTANGACTTTGGTCAGGATATTGATTTTTTAGTTGGTGCTTTTGGAAAAGCATTTGCGTCATCAGGTGCATATGTAGCTCTTTCTCAAGCAAATAAAGCACTACTTGTTAACCAATGTCGTTCATTTATTTACTCTACGGCCTTGCCCTTACCTGTAATATACTGGAATTTAATTGTTTTAAATTATATTCAAAAGGCATCATTTCTTCGTGACCAATTAGCTGATAATGTTACTTACTTTAGACAGTCTTTGTTAGAGTTGGGATTATCTGTATTAGGTGAATCTCAAATTGTTCCTGTGCTAGGTGCTTCGCTTCAAGAGTTAGAACGGCTAAAAAGTATTTTTTCAGATCAAGGGATCTGGGTTCCTGTTATTAAGCATCCTACTGTTAATAAAGGNGCAGAGCGGTTTCGTTTTTCTATATCAGTTGATCACACTAAGGATATTTTAGATGACATTGTTAACATCTTTAAATACAACTTTTAATTTCATTGACCGACAGTCTGAACAAACTGTTATGTGTTTATCTGGATGGTCTTTCCCTGTTTCAGTTTTTGATATTCCGGACCATGTAAATGTGATTGAGGTCGTTCATTATAATCCAACTTCTTTTGAAACTGAATTTTGTCACATTTTAGATGCTTTAAATATTGAAAAGGTTTCAATTTATGGATTTTCATTAGGAGGATATGTTGCTTTGTATTGTTTGGTTAATTATTTTAATCGAGTTGAACATGTTTATTTCTATGGATGTCGTCCGTTTTATCCTAAAATTGAAATTGATGCTATGTTAAATAACTTATTAACTAATCAAATAGCTACTGTTAAGTATTTTTGGAAAAATTGTTTTTATGATAAAGCGCTATATAAACGTTTTTTTACTCAATTTGGGGAAAAAACATTAGCTCTTTACTCTCTAGAAGAATTNAAAAATGGATTATCTTATTTGGCAAAACAAAATGTTTTTAATTTAGTGTCTCTACATCCAGAGATTATTTCGAATATTACTTTTTATCATGGCGAGTGTGATGAAATTGCTCCGTTNAAAGAATTTAGTCANTTTATTAAGAATATTGAAGGTATACAATTTCAAATTATATCTAAAAAAGGCCATTTTACTTTTTAATAAATTTTTGATAAATAAATATTTTTTTTATGATTTTCAATATTTTTTTTGTTATTTTTTTTTGTTAATCTTTCTTTTCCTTAAGAGGGAGCTTAAGGGATCTTAGATAACCACGAGGATCGCTACCATGGGTAGCTAATGGATGAAAATTTGAATATAAAGAGGAAAACCTGAGCCTTAAACTCCCCTAGTTTTTGTCTACCCTGGTTTTAAAAATGTTAAACATTTGTTTAAACATTTGTTATCATAATTTTAACTACCTAAAAAAGGATATCAGTATCANAATGGCTAAAGATTCATCTAATAAACATATGTTTTTTTATTTTGTTTCATTTACCTTATCTTCTTTATTGTTAATACTTAGTTTGATTTTTAATATATTAACTATTCCTCTTATTAATGAACACGAAGATCTTAAAAAAGAAGTTAAAGCTATTAAGATTGAAAATACAAAACTTATTCTCGATATTACTGAACAAACACGTTTCGAAGCTGTTGAAGCATTTTCGGAAGAGCATGGATTGGTTCGTCCCAAAAAAATATATTANATAAATAAATGAAAACAAATAATCAACGTCATTTAATATTTTTTTCTGCCATTGTTTGTCTGGTATTTATTTTTTGGGGACGATTATTTTTTTTGCAAGTTATCAAACATGATTTTTTTAATAAAAAAGCATCGGTTCAATTAAAAAAGCTTATTAAATTATATCCCCATAGAGGATCAATATTTGATAGGAATCTTGATTTGTTAGCTTCTGTTAAACCTAGTTATTCGGTTTATGCGATGCCAAACGATATTGAAAATAAATGGGAATTTTCTAAATTTGTTGCCCCTCTTATTAATAAAGATACTAAGCGTTTACGTAACAAACTTTATAATACGAAGCAACACTTTATGTGGTTAGGACGTCAGGTTGATGAGGAGGCGGTATCAGAATTAAAGGCCTTAAATTTAGCCGGAATTGGTTTTATAAAGACTGAAAAACGTGTTTACCCCAATCAGGAATTAGCGTCAAATATTCTAGGTTTTGTTGGAATTGATAATCAAGGCTTAGGTGGTTTGGAATATAAATTTGATGATAGTTTAAAAGGCTCAGAAGGGCGTATTGTTTTAGATGGAGACCCTAGAGGAAATCCTTTGTTGTCGGGAAAACAAAATATTTTACCTAATGCAGATGGTAAACATATTGTTACAACACTAGATAGTTATATTCAATTTTTGGCTCAAAAGTATTTAGAAGAAACTGTTGAAAAATATAGTGCTAAAGGTGGGCAGGTTGTTGTTATGGATCCACAAACTGGCGATTTATTGGCGATGGCATCTTTTCCAACTTTTAACCCAAATAGTTGGCAACAAACTGCTCTTAGTCAGCGCAAATTGCATCCAGTTAATAATGTTTTTGANCCAGGTTCAATTTTTAAATTAATTACTGTTGCTGCTGTTATTGAAGAAGATATTGTTGCTCCTAAGACGGCATTGCATGTTCCTGAAACATTAGAATTACACAACGTTACAATATCGGAAGCTCATGAACGAGATGAATTTGATTCTGGTACTAAAACAGTGACTGAAATTATTCAAGAATCACTTAATGTGGGTGTAACATTATTAGCTCAAAAATTAGGTGAGGAACGGTTTTATAAATATATTCGTGACTTTGGTTTTGGTCAAAAAACAGGATTGCGTTATCCAGGTGAGTCTAAAGGGTTATTTCGACATCATGATGATTGGTCTGGCGTAGATATTGGGATGATATCTTTTGGACAAGGTATTGCTGTTACAGGTGTTCAAATGGCAAGGGCACTTTCTTGTATAGCTAATCATGGTCGTTGCCCAACACCTCGCTTAATTGATTATATCACTGATGCAGAAGGAGAGACTCGTGAAAGTACCCCTACAACATTTACAGAGCCTATAATTAGTAAAGAGACAGCATTTAAAGTAAATTCAATTATGCAAGATGTTGTGACCCTAGGTACAGGAAAAATAGTTAAAATCCCGGGTTATCAAATGGCAGGCAAAACGGGTACAGCTCAAAAAGCTAAAGAAAATGGAAAAGGCTACGAGGCGGGTGCTTATGTTGCGTCTTTTATAGGTTTTTTNCCTGTGTATGATCCGCGCTTTGTTATTTTAGTGTCTATTGATACTCCTCAAGGTGAATACTATGGGTCTACTGTTGCAGGGCCGGTTTACAAGCAATTGGCNGAAGATATTATTCGGTATTACAATATTCCGCCTGATAGATATGCAAAAGATAAACAGTTTATTGAGGGATTTGGTGCAAGGTAATTTATTTATAAATATTTNTTTAGGTTATCTATTTGGAGNCTTGTAATAGTTCTTNGTTTGGGAGCACTGAATTGTTTTAAATCCATAGACGGANCAACTTTATTTTTTNGGATAGATTTATTTGTGGTTAGAATATCATTGCTTTGTTTTGTTTCTTCTTTATTTTCTTTTGTAATATCGTTTTGACTTAAGAAATTGTTTATTAGCGTTTCTTTATTCTTAGATCGATCTTCTTTTAAAATTTCTTTTAATTTAAAAATTTCTTTTGTATTTAATCCAGTTTTATCTTTATAGTCATCGTTAATTTCATTTAGAGCTTTTATGTAATCTTCTATTTTTGTTTTATTCTCTTCGCTTAATCCGAATGAATTAATTGTGGTTGTAGAGTCGGAATCGGTACTGTTTACTGTTCTGGGGGTTTCATCATCAGAGTCTATGCTTGAGTCAGATCCTGTATTTGAGCTTAAAGTGGACTCTGGAAGTGAGTGATAGTACGCCCATAAATTAGATTGGATTTCGGCTGGGAGATCCTCAAATCGAGTATTTTCGGGATGATTATTTGTTAAATATTCATTAATTATTGCAATATTTTGAAATTGTGGGCTACTTTTTTCAATAATTATTTCAGCAAATTTTTTGATGGCTAAAAACTCATCTGGAATAGACATGCTTTCTTTTTGTTTAAATATTTCTAGTAAGTTTTTTTCAGGGGATTTTTTGTAATCAATGAATTCTTTTGTTTGAGTGTCAGAAAAAAAAATTATATAGTTGTTCCATATTTTCTAGTTTTGGCTTAGTATTTTTTTCTTGTAGGTTAATTTGGTCTTGATCCTTTTTTTTCATTTTGGATAGTTCCTCATTTAGGATCTCTATTTCTTTTTCATTTTCTAGTAAATTTATTGATAATTTAAGTTTTTCGTCTTTTTTAAGTTCCTGTAATAAGAGTTTTAAAAGAATCTCTTCAATGCTTAAATGTCCATTCAATATAGCGGTTGTTATATTAGGGGTTGTGAGTTCTTCATCAAGTTTATGAAGTACGGTTAATATGTTTTCTTCGTTGTTTTTAAAAATCTCTTTTAGTTGGGTATCGGCTTTGGTATTTATTAATTTTGAAACGATATCATTATTTGGTAATAGCATGGCTGCACGCCTTTCGCGTTTACTGTTTGCGTTTATTTTTTCAGAATTTAAATTTTGGTTTTGGGAATTAGTGTTAGCTGTAGTATTTAAACGTGTATTTGTGGAATCTAAGTCAACTATTCTTTTTATATGTTTAAGCTTTTCTACTTGTATCTGTTCTTGTTTTTCTGGGATTTCATCTAATTTATGTCTGGTATACATATGAATTCCTAGAGCAAGTAGAGATGCTCCAATAATTATTCCTGCTCCCACTGGCGTTGCAGCTGCACCGACTGCAACGGCTACGCTTGTACCAACTAAAACTACACTTCCTGCAAATTTTAGCGCATTATAGTAGTATTTCTTATTTTCAATTTTTAAATTTTTGTCTACTTCGTTTACGGCAGCTTTAATGTCGTTTTTCTTTTTGGCTATGTTTGTTGCGTGTTCAACAATTTCATGGGATGAAGTGCATTCAATGGTTGTTGAACCTTGTTGCGTGCTTGGTTGATTATTATTATTATCTAAGCGTTCTCTCGGTGAATATTGAATATATGTATTGGCTATTCCATCTGTATCTAAGGCCGATATAGTATAGGCTGGTTTAGTTTCGTTTTGTGTTTCTTCTGGGGGGGGCGCTTTGGAGTTTACTTTAATATCTTCAAGAAATACATCTCTTAAATCAATAATATCTTGAAAGTTTGGTATTAAATCATCCTCTTTTATATTTCCTTCTAATAATGCTTTTACTAATGTTAATTTAAGATCGTTTTTTGTATATAATTCTGGATCAATTGTATTTGTTAAATTTAGGCTAGATTTAGAGTTTTCTTCAATTGTTAACGGGCTGTCCGAGCGTGGTGTATTTGGTAGTGATTCATCAGAAGTTATCGAATCTGTTGTTAATGAGCTGTCATCGTCTGAATTATTTTGTAGAATTTCTGAAAACCTCTTATCGTCTGATTTTTTTTGTAGTATTCCTGTAAATCTTTCATCAAGTTTGTCAGTGCCTCCATGAGTTGCGTTTAAATAATTTTTAACTTCGTTAAGGTTGTTTTTGTTTTTAAAGTCTATTATTGGAATAGGTAACTTATTCAAAAAATCTTTTGCTGTATTTATATTCTGTTCTTTATTTTCTTTGCTTGTTTCAATTTTTTTAAGTTCTGCTGTTAATTTGTTTTTTGTCTCTTTGTATGTATTGTATTTTGATACCGTATCTCTCCAGGATGTAAAGGACTCTACGGCAAGAAAAGATGTTGTAAGGATACCTAAGGGGTTTATTACGCTGGCAGCAGTGCTGCCTAATGAGCCAAATATTTTTATGCTACTTAATACGCCTCCGGCTATGGCGCTAAGTCCTCCTAAGCCTTGTGATCCTGTTTCTGCTGTTTTATAGCTACGGAATGTTTTTATTTCTTGTGCGCTTTTTGTTGAATCATAGGCTGTTTTTAGTCCTCCTAAAATATTTATTGGGCCAATTATATATCCGATTGCTTTTATTACATTTGCTCCAGCAGACGCTATGTTGCCTATACCGCTTGCTGTATTAGCCGAAGGGGTTACACTTTTTATTGGCTTTTGTAGAAATTTTGAAAAGGCTTTTTTGAGTCTTTTTGTTACATTTTTTGATTTGGTTACTACCCCATTTATGTTTCCTTTTTGGATAGCTTCAATTGAGCCTGATTTTGGGATAGGAGATATTTTTGTCATAAAACTTTAAGTGTTGTTTTTTTTTCGCTGATATCTTTCACAAAGGTGGTGATTGTTTCAAAAAAAGAAAGGAAATCATTTTCTGGAGTGATTTTATTGTTAATTTTTAATGTTTTTAAACGGAAGTTATAGTCATATTTGTCTTGTTTGTTTTTTCTGCTTAGAATTATTTTATAATTTGTTATCGTTAGGGTATCTTCTGTTAATTTGTTTTTTCGGATTGCTATAATTTCTTTTGCATTTTTAGGTATTAAGTCTTTAATATTTTTTTGAAATTCATTTTTTAATTCATTTAAAGAATTTTCATATTCTTTTTTTGATATGTTATGTTCTGTATTTTTATTTTTTACAGTATTGTTGTTATTTAAATGATTTAAATCTAGTTCTATAGCTTGTTTTTCCAATCAATAACCCCCTAGATGAGTTATTAATTGATACCCAAAATATTAAAAGTTTAAACATAATTTGAGTTTAATTATGGTTTTTTAGATAAAAATAATGAGTTAACTTAATAAAGTATTTAGTTGAGAATTTTTTTTATTTGTTGCATGTCATCAAAAAATGTTTTTAATGCTTTAGAGTTTGGACTTAATTTTCCTTTAAAATTTTCAATATTTGATTCAAGTGATGTTAGCAGTGAATGAAGATTTTTAATGTTATGTTGGCAAACATCATAGCCCCACTCTGGTGAACTTGCCGCTACTCTTGTTGTGTCTTTAAAGCCAGGGCCAATTAGTTCTTTGAATAGGAGTTTATCTTTTTCAGATAATTCTGATACTAAACTCATGATTAATGTTGTTACAATGTAAGGAAAATGAGACGCTAATGCGATCATTTTATCGTGTGTTTTTGCATCTGTTTCGACTATATTTACTAATAGTTTTTTTAAGAATGTTTTCAATACGGTGTTATCTTCTTTAGTTTTAATTAATATGTAAGTACTATCTGTGAAAATATCTTCTTTAGATGCTGTAAACCCCGTATGTTCAGTACCGGCCATTGGGTGACCTGGAATGAATATGTGGTTTTTTTTATGTAGTTTTACGGTAGTGACAATCGATTCTTTGATGCTTGCGACATCGGTTAGAATGCAATCTGATTCGATATGATTTGATGCTGATAAAATTGTTTCTGAAACCAAGGCTATTGGTGTGCAAACAAAAACGCAGTCTATGGTTTTGGGTGCTGAGGTTATGTTTTTATGAACACTTTTAAAAAGGGAACTTTCTTTTGCGAGAGAACGTGTTCTCTCTGAAGGGGCTATGCCATATAGTGTTGCTGTAGGATGATATTTTTTGATTCTTTTTGCCAAGGAACCACCGATTAGACCAAGACCAATAATGAGTATGGAGTCTATTTTTGTCATAAATTGTAGCTATCTTTTGATAAATCTGGGCGTAATTTTATCGCCTCTTTTAAGTAAATATGTTTCATTTCGGTTTGTTTTTTAAGACTATTTACATGCATTAAAATACGAATAACTTTTTCTAGGCTATTTGGGACATCAAGCTCGTTTAAACAAAGTAATGGTGTATCATGTAAGCCTAATTCTCGTGCTGCTTTTGCTGGAAATGTTGCATTTAAGTCTTTTGTAATTGAGAAAAAGATAGAGACTATTTCTGTTTGATCAATATCGTTTTCAGCTATCATTTTGGTTAGTAATATTTTTGTGTCTTCGATGATATCATTTATTGTGTTTTCTGAAACGGTAATTGCTCCGCGAATACCTCTAACTGTCATTGTTACTCTCGTTTTGTTTAATAATATGAATATTATAAACTATATTGAGCTTAATCGCCTATGATATGTTTTTGTCCATTTGTTCTGAAAATGTACTTTCGAATATCTTATCTGCATTTGATGCTTCAAAACCATCTCTTCTTTCTCCAGTTGGCATGATATTTCTTTCTGCAAATTCAACATAACTACCTGCAATATCAATCGTAGTGTCGTTTTTTTTCGTAGGAAAAGTTGCTTTTACTTGTTCAGCTACAGTTGAACTTTGTCGTAAAAAGCCATCCTCGCTTGTTTTTATTTTACCTCCAGCATCGTTGAGTGTAATGCCAATTGATTCTAGAAAATCATTAAACTTATTTAAATTATTATATGGCTCAGGGAGAGCGTGGACACTAATTGTAAAGTGATTTAGGTAATATCTATTATAGATAACCCAAGAGGCATATTCACTTTCAGTACGTAATGCTTGGTATTCTTCAAGTGTTGGTGTTGACCATAATGGACTATGTAAAAACGTATCTATTTCAGTTCCATTATCTAAATTTAATGTATTTACAGGATCTGATGATACTTCATTGGTATATTTTTTTATAATTTTTTGAACTTGGGGGGGTAATTGATTAACATTTAATTCGCTAATAAACACACGAGGTAAATTGATACTTTCTTTAGGGGGTTTATACCAATAAGCTGTTAATTTTTTGGTTTTAAAAATGTATTTATCTTCTTTTGTATACCCATAATGTAAAAATATTTTTTCTAGAGATTGAATGCCAAGCTGTGGAACACCCATTGTTCTAAATGCGATATGATCATTAATGATATCGTCATGATGATTAATTATATTTTTGTTAATCATTGCTTGAATAATGTTTTCGACAGCAGGCACACGAGTTGAATAGCGGGTCATTAAGCCTTTAAGAATAATATTGAATTCTTTATGATTGTTTTTTTCTTTCATTATATAAATAATAACATAATGCTATTAATCAAAAAAAAGAGCTACTTTTCTAAAAAAAATTGAGCTGTTTAATTTTGAATTTGTCTTTACATAACTTAAGCAACTTATTATAGTGAGCTCTGTTAAATTTATAATTAATTTATAGTTAACTTATACTTTATGGAGTTTTGATGCGATTATTTCCTTTAGGGGTAGTTATTTTATGTAATATGGTAAGTAGGTCTCACATAGATCAAACAGCTTTATTGCTTAAAAAAGCAAACTTTGCTTTACAGTTCCATTCAGCTTTTAACAATAAAGCAATGACTTATGAACAAAAACTTGATCAAATTCCTTTAATTAAGGAAAAAATAGATGGGTTATCAAAACAAGAACTTTTTAAGTGTTTCTCAGATTTTTTTGCTACACATATTAATACCTTTCAATTGGATGACTCCATTGATAAGGATTGTGTAAATATTCTTACTGTTCAAGAAGAAAATTTATTACATCAAGCTATAAAGGAAGACAAACTTGGCCGTATGGGACATTTATTGAGAACTGGAGAAACGTTTTGGGCTCAAAATTTAGATGGAGAATCGCCAATTGGTTTGATTTATGATTATTTCAATAACGATTCAACAAAAAATAGTATTAATGATGACAAAGAAAAAATATTTTTCTCTATTTTACGTCAGTTAGCTGATGAAGGAAATGAAGAAGCTTTATTTACTTTAGGGATGTTACATGTCAATCGAGTTACTGATAAAAAGTCTCATAGTAATGCAGAGCGCTATATTGGTAAGTACGTAGATAAATATTATATAAAAGAGAATTTTTTTACCTTTATTTATAATTTTTCTTTTAGTATGTTTTTTGTTCTTATAGGGCATATGCTTGCTAATGTGTGTTATGCTAAGAATTCGATAGAGCCTCCTAAAAAAAATGTTCCTAGTAAAGGAGTTAAAAGGGATTGTTTATTAGAAAAATATAATAAAATAGACGATATTATAAATAAACATATTACTTCTTTTGGGCAGGTTTTTTATGAACAACATCAGGATTCTTTTAATTGCTTTCAAAAAGAGCTACTTGATCATAAGTCTGCTATAGTAAAACTTTCAAACTTTATATCGGTAGAAACGTCTGAGAAGATTCTTAATGCATTGGAGCGCATAAAAGATGAATTTTTAGCTAGTGATGTTGTAAAAAGAGGAAAACTTGTTATTCATATTAAAAAGGAGCAGGAACGTGCTAAGGAAAAACAATTAAAACCGACTGAATTAAAACAAAAATC
>NZFK01000016.1 GCA_002690645.1 Rickettsiales bacterium | reverse complement strand
TCAGTTAAAAACGTTAGTGGATACGGATACAAATACAACCTACACAGCAGCAAGTGCGGGTGGATTAAGTTTAAGCGATACAGCCTTTTCATTAGATATATCCGGATTAGGAGATATCGGAACGTCAGGAGCGACAACAGATACGTTAGCGATCTATGATACAAGCGCGGATACTGAAAAAGAGATAACAATAGCCAATTTACAAACATTAATTGATACGGATACAAATACAACCTACACAGCAGCAAGTACAGGTGGATTAAGTTTAAGCAATACAGCTTTTTCATTAAATGTAGCTGGATTAACAGCAGATACGAATGCTGGAAATGTACTAGATGCAATAGCAATAAGTGATGCGTCAGATAGTAATAGCATGAAAAAGATAACAATAAGTCAGTTAAAAACGTTAGTGGATACAGATACCAATACTCAATTAAGCGAAAGTGAAGTTGAAGGGTTTATCAATAACGATGATCTCACATTTAGTAATGGTGTAAAAATAATTGTAGATAAAATAAGTGTAGATGAGATTAGGGCACGTGATGGTGATGATTTAAAATTATATGATAACGATGGATCGGGGCTAATTGTTGAAGATGGTGGAAACGTAGGAATTGGATTAACAGATCCAACAACCAAGTTAGATGTTAATGGAACTGCAAAAGCAACAAAAGTAGAAACAGCAGAAATTAATTATACTGAAACCGCTCAAAGTGCTAGTTCAAGTACAAGTATTGATTGGTCAACAGCAACGCATCAAAAAATTACTAATTCGTTAACAAGTGGTACGATTAGCGTATCATTTTCTAATCCACCAAATACAAGTTCAACTCAAGTAACAAATCTTGTATTAATTATCAAACATACCGGATCAGGTGCCGCGGTGACCTTTCCATCTGCTGTGAAATGGCCAGGTGGTGTCGCTCCTACTATTTCAGGTACAGCTAACCGAGCTCACATTGTTTCTTTTTATTATTCAGGTGGCGAATATTACGGGAATGTTAGCTTTGATTATTATTAAAAAATTATATTTAATTAGTCTATTTCCAATATGTTTAAAACAATTACGTTTAGTATTAAAAGTATTCTTAGTTTTTTCGTTCATATGTTGTTTTCAGCATCAGAGTTTAGCAACAATTACGGGTATTACTAGTGAATTACAAACCAACGTAATTGGTCATTATTTGTTTAATAACAACCTCACAGACTTAAGTAGTAATTCATATGATGGAACGGGTTATGGAACTCTTGTTTCAGCTAATGACCGTTTTGGAAATAGTAATTCAGCGTATGAATTTAGTGGTGATGATTATATTTATTTCGGGGATAATATGCTTGATTCTTTTTCGTCGGAACAGTTTGATTTTTCAATTAGTATTTGGGCAAAATCATCGTCAACTGCACAGCGAGCAATTTTAGCATTTGGTAATAGTGATGGATTGTATACAGGTATGATTACCCGTTTCTTTTCAAATAAAATTTCATTCAATGCATCTAATAGAGGATTTAATACGTCTACATCTAAACCGAGTGACGGTAATTGGCATCATTATGTCTTTGTCTATGATGTTGTAAATAGTAATACGAAAATAAGAAGAGTTTATATTGATGGAAGTTTAGCTGGAACTAAAAATGAACATCCTTGTTTTCGAATTCGGGACAATGGGTTAAGTATTGGGAGAGAGCGCTTTAGTGATTCGGATAGCAATCGATATATAGGTACAGTTGATGATGTGACCTTATTTAACAAAGCATTATCAGCATCAGAAATTAGTGCGCTTTATTCTTATCAAGACGATGCTTCAAACATGTCTAATAATGAAACAGTTACTTTTTCACATACTGGAGCAGAGCAAACATTTACAGTTCCAGGAGGAGTAACATCATTAATTGTTAACGCTTATGGAGGAAGTGGTGGAAGAGGTGCTTCTGTAAATGAAGGCATTGGTGGGCTTGGTGGTCAAGTTCAAGCAACTATACAAGTTACAGCTGGAGAAACGTTATATATTTACGTTGGTGGAAGAGGTAGAATTACAGGTTCATCTGGTGGAAGTTATTGGACTAAAGAAAATAGTGCGGGTGGTTTTAACGGTGGCGGAGCTGGAGGCTCGNTACAAGGCGGAGGCGGTGGTGGTGCAACCGATATTAGAAGAGGTGGTAATAATTTATCAAATAGAATTATAGTCGCTGGAGCAGGTGGTGGTGGAGGAGGCCAAAGAAGATCAAGTAATCCTGGCGGTGACGGCGGTGATGGTGGTGGATTGACAGGCGAAAGTGGAGATGCAGGGAATTACGGTAGTGGTGGTGCTGGTGGTCCAGGGGGGACTCAATCAGCAGGCGGAGCAGCGCAAACGAATTCAGAAGCAGGTAGCCTTGGTCAAGGAGGGTATGGCGCAAATCCAGGAACTAATGCATCACAAAGAGATGCAGGAGGTGGCGGTGCTGGNTATTTTGGAGGCGCTGGTGGTGGTTCTAGTAATGATAAAGGTGGCGGCGGAGGCGGTGGTGGTTCATCATTTGCTATTTCAACGGCAACAAATGTTGTACACACACAAGGTGTACATACTGGAGATGGATCATTAACAATTACTTATGAAGCACCTTTAAACAGTCCTCCTACAGTGAGTAATGTCAGTGCGAGTGGCGATGAAAATATAGCACTATCCATCACATTAAGTGGCAGTGATAGTGACGGTAATAGTTTAACGTATTCTNTTGTATCAAACCCAGCAAATGGAAGTGTTTCAATTTCAGGGGCAGTAGCGACATATACTCCAAATGCAAATTTTGTAGGGTCAAATAGTTTTACATATAAANCCAATGATGGAACGGTTGATAGTGATTCAAATGCAACGGTTTCAATAACAATAAACGAAGCAGATTTAGATAATGACGGAATAAATGATAGTACAGATACAGATGACGATGGAGATGGTGTAGCAGATAGTAGCGATGCTTTTCCACGAGATAGTACAGAAACACTTGATACAGATGGAGATAATACAGGAAATAATGCGGATACAGATGACGATGGAGATGGTGTAGCAGATAGTAGCGATGCCTTTCCACTAGATAGTGGAGAAACATTAGATACAGACGGAGATGGGATAGGAAACAATACAGACGCAGATGACGATGGAGATGGAGTAGCAGATACATTTGATGAAAATCCATTAGATTCTTCAGATACAACTTATTTTTTAAATGCGAATACGACACTTTCATCAGCATCTGATATTGCAGGAATGGGTGCAGATGGGTTTAAAGTTGCAGATGGTATAACNGTTACAGTTCAAGCTGATTTAACATTGCCTGCTGTAAATATAGGTAGTTCAGCAGAATTAGTGTTAAGCTCAGGAACAATTACCAGTGATACCATTTCAGGGTCTGGTCAGTTAACAATCAGTAATGCAACCGTTATAACAAATCAAATAAATACATCAACAACGCAAACAGGAGGNATTTTAAAAACCAATTCAAATTTAACATTACCAAGTAATTTTACTCAAACAGGTGGCTCAATTGATCTGAATATAGCAAGTGATTCNAGTATTAATAAAATTATTTTACAAGGTGATATTCANGTNAATGGAANCTTAAATTTAACNAGNAATAGTGATTATACACCNGTACCCGGAACAAACTTTGAAATGATTCAACTTNATGGNCATACTATTTCTGGTAGCCCAGTTATTAATATGCCAAGTGTGCCAGATGCGTACACCTGGAATGCAAATCCCTTACTTATAAATGGTGAAAGTCGGATGATTTTTTCTGGACATCCAGGAATGAATTTTTAAGTTTAATTAATAAGTAACCACTCTAAACTGGTAGAAGCTTCTTCTATTTTTTTACCTAAAGTTTCAAAAGTATTAAAAATATTTTCAATAGCTTTAAATGTACCTAATTTCATTTTGCCATCATTAGCTAAAAAGTATAATTGTTCAATGGCTCTTGTATGTTGTTCACTTATTGCTTTATCACATTCAACAATTTTATGAATTATTTTGATAATTGAACTACGCTCATTTTCGTATTTCTGTAATGATTGTTTAAAAAGTTCATGAGAAGTAACAATAAGCCTTGCGATATCAGTTGAATAAACATGCAGTTTCTCTGGCATTTCACCACCAATATTATTGAGAACTAAAATATTACTTGAAAGTTTTAGTATATCTGTTGAAATACACTCAATTCGTTGATAAATCCTTAAAAAATCATATTGTTTTTGAAAGTCAAAATTAGCTTGAATGATTTGNTCTTCTGTATATTCAAATATTCGATTAGAATCGGATCTNATTTTTGAAATTTTTAAGTGAATTTCATCAACTTCGGAAGAATTTTTTTTCAAAAAAGATTCAATTAACTTTTCTATTAAATACAATTCCTCTTCATCAATTCGACTATGTTCAATAAGCGAATCAATAACAGCAACTTCATTATTTATTTTTGTGAAACCAAAGTATTTATCTAACATTTATGTAAAATAATAAACTTTAAATGCTTATTTTTCAAGCAAAAGTTAAGCTTGAGACGAGTTGAAAAGCTCTTTTAATGACACTGATCCTGATAGCAAAGCTTTTCCAATAATAGCACCAGATACATTTTCTATTTCTTTTATTTTGTTGATGTCATCTTTTCCTCTAATTCCACCTGAAGCAATAAGCGGAACATGTGATAGCGAAGAATACTTTTTTAATCCATCAAAATCAGGGCCACTCATCATTCCGTCTTTACTAATATCTGTGTAAATAATTGAATGCAAGGGTAAATGTTTGATTTTAATTAAAAAGTCACTCATCGTAAATGTACTTTTTTCAATCCATCCTTGAGTTGCAATGAGACCATCTTTTATGTCTAAACCTGCAATTACTTGTGAAGGATATAAATCAATAAGCTCTGAAGCAGTTTGGAAATCATTAATAATCAAAGACCCTAAAATAACTTGATTAATCCCAATATCTAAATATTTTTGAATAGAGGTTTTTGTCCGAATACCCCCACCAATTTCTATATCTAAAGATGTCTTTTTTCGGATAGATTCAATAACAGTAAAATTTATTGTTTTACCATCTTTTGCACCATCTAAGTCAACTAAATGTAATCGTTTTGCGCCTGATTGTTCAAATTCAATAGCTTGTGTCACAGGATCTTTTTGATAATGTGTTACTTCATCATAATCACCTTGAGTGAGACGAACAATTTTTCCATCGATTAAATCAATTGCTGGGATAATATCAAACATNTTAGTCGAATTCATTTTTGAAATAATCAATGATCTCATCATTTTTAACTAATTGCTGACTTCTTTTTTTGAGATTTTTTATAGTCACAGATTTTTGAGCCACTTCTTCATCACCAATAATAATACAGTATGAAGCATTGTGTTTTAGAGCTTGTTTGATTGAATATGATAAATCTGTTTTTTCAAATTCAATACTGCAATTAATATTTGAGTAACGCAATGTTTGGGCAATATTTGCTGCATCAAGGTAGTGGAGTGTATCCATTGGAGCAATATAAATAAAGGGCTGCTTTTTTGTAATTTGGATTTGTTGTTCTTGTAAAAGCATTACAACACGTTCTACACCAAATGCAAACCCGACAGCCGGTACATCTTTTCCACCTATACTTTTAATAAGGTTATTATAACGACCTCCACCACAAATACTACTTTGCGCTCCTAAATCCTCAGATACAACTTCAAAAACTGTTTCTGTATAGTAATCAAGGCCACGCACAATTTTTGAACTATATTCAAAAGGAATATTTAGATTATCGAGGTACTCTAATACGAGATTAAAATGATCTCTTGAAGATTGGGATAAAGCTTCCCTAAGGTCGGGTAACCCAGATAAATAAGTTTCTATTGAAGGATCTTTACTATCCAAAATTTTTAAAGGATTTTTTTCAAATTTCTCATGTAAATGTTCTGGTAAATTTCGTAGATTATTAGCTAAAAATTGTTTGATACGGGCTTCTAAAACCGGACGACAAGTTTCTGAGCCAACTGTATTTACTAGGATTTTAATATTTTTTAATCCAAGTTCCGAAAATAAATGATAACTCATCGCTATAACTGCCGCATCAGCATAAGGGTGCTTACAGTTTATACGTTCTACGCCCATTTGATGAAACTGTCGATAACGCCCAGCTTGGGGTCGTTCATATCTAAACATGGGGCCTTGATAAAAAAGTTTAGTTTCNCCNCTATTTCGGTTAAGATTATTACTAATATAAGCTCTAGCTACGGGAGCAGTACCTTCAGGTCTTAAAGAAATATCTCGTCCACCTTTATCTTTAAAACTATACATTTCTTTTTTGATAATATCGGATTCTTCACCCATAACTCTATTAAATAAGTCNGTACTTTCAAATATAGGAGTCCTTATTTCATTGTAGTTATATAAAGAAAATATTTCGCGAGCAACCTCTTCAACATGGTGCCAATAATTAATTTCGTCAGGAATAATATCCTTTGTACCTCTAGGTAATGTATATTTCATAGGTCATTAATAATATGAAAAAGTATCACATCTAACAAGTATTAGCTTTTTAATTTCTGTAATTCAATATTTATAATAGTAGACCAGTTATCAACAGTTCTCGGCCCTTGAGGTTCTTTACCATTAATTAAAAACTTAGGTACAGAAAGTCTCATCCCTGAATTTCTTAATTGTTTAATTTCTGTATTAATTTGGTTTTGTATTTCTTGGCTTGTAAAGTCTCCTAAAAACTCCTGTAGATTCAAACCTAACTCTGCTGCATATTGCTCAGGCAAGCGTTCGTTTGTTTTTAGACTCCTGTAGTTAGTAAAAATTTTGTTATACATTTCTTTATATTTACCTTGTTTGTGTGCAGCTAATGAATATTTTGCAGCAGCCATAGCTTGCTTATGTGAAGATAATGGAAAGTTTTTTACAACAACCTTTACATCATTTGGATACTTTTCCAATAACTTAGTAACTAATGACGACGATTTTGCGCAATACGGACATTGAAAGTCTGTCCATTTAATAATTGTAATGGGAGCGTTTCTATTACCTAGCACAACGGAANTTCCAATATCAATCTTATAGGTTTTACCTGAAGCTATAGATCGTACTGATTTATTTGAAATAATAGATTTTATATTATTTTGCTCATCTGTTAACGTTTGAATATTAGTTTTTAAATTATTTGTTGTTGAATGCAAAGCTTCAACTCGTACAACAATAAAAATAGTTAATAATAAACTTACTCCAAGCAAAGAATACAAAATTTTATCTTTCATAGTGTTCAGTATACAGTAAAAAAATTTTAATTCTAGAAAAAATGAATTGACTTTATTGTCTTAAATTAACATACCCAATTTCCAAAAGTTAAAAAAATGACTATAATCTTCATATGCGTTTTTCCAAAATGTTAATTTCTACATTCAAAGAAGTCCCTGCTGATGCTCAAGTTATTTCACATCAGCTTATGTTCCGAGCAGGGTTTATAGTGAAGTCAGGTTCTGGTTTATACAGTTATTCTCCACTTTTGTGTAAAGTTATTGAAAAACTAAACCATATTATTAGAGACGAACTCAATAAGAAGGGCTGTTTGGAAATCGTTTTGCCGATGGTAACCCCATCAGAATTATGGGAAGAGTCAAATCGATTACACGAGATGGGCGATTTACTCACGGTCTTTAATGATAGGTCCGAAAGAAAATTATGTTTAAGCCCTACAAATGAAGAAGCCGTTGTTGATTATTTTCGTAAGAATGCAAAAAGTTACAAACAATTACCAACAACTCTGTATCAAATAAATACAAAATTTAGAGATGAGATTAGACCCCGTTTTGGATTAATGCGCGCACGTGAATTTACAATGAAAGATGCCTATAGTTTTCACATCAATAAAGAAAGTTTAGATGTAACATACGAGGAAATGTACNATTGTTACGAAGCTATTTTAAAACGATGTCAATTAGATTTTATTATAGTTGAAGCTGATGGTGGATCAATTGCCGGATCTGAAGCTAAAACCCATGAATTTCAGGTTTTAGCTGAAAATGGAGAAGATGATGTTATCGTATGTAAACAGGAAAACTATGCAGCTAATACGGAAGCTGCAGTAACAAAGCGAAATAAAACAACATTTAATCTAGTAAATCAAGATATAGAAAAGGTAAAAACGCCCAACAAAACTACAATTGAATCTGTTTGTGATTTTTTAAANAAACCATTAGAACATGCCATAAAAGCAATGGTTTATAAATCAACTAAAGGTGATGAATCAAGAGTGACGATTGCGTTACTATTAGGTGANGATAAAGCAAATGAGGTGAAGATTAAAAACTATATCAATGCTGATTATTTGGAGTTAATGAGCGATGAAGAAATAAATAAAGCAGGTTTAGTTAAAGGCTATATAGGCCCATTAAATCTTCCTAAAAATATACAAATCATATTAGATGAGTCAATTGATCAAAATGCATTTTATGTTACAGGAGCAAATGAAAAAGAATATCATTTAACAGGTGTTTGTCCTAAAAGAGATTTTACTTTTAAACAAGTTGATATAAGAGCTACAAAAAAATCAGACGTTACAATAAAAGGAAATCCAATATCGTTTGTAAAAGGTATTGAAGTTGGGCACATTTTTCAGTTAGGCGATAAATACACAAAACTAATGAAAGCTTCAGTATTAGATGAACAGGGTAAAGCTAAATTCCCTCTTATGGGATGTTATGGGATTGGTGTGGGAAGATTAATAGCTGCAACTATAGAGCAAAATTTTGATGATAAAGGCATATGTTGGCCCGAAGCATTAGCGCCTTTTAAAGTTGTAATTATAACGACATCCCAAAAAGATGAAGATGTGGTATCTTGTGCAGAAGAAATATATTCGAAGTTAATCGAAAATAATGTAGACGTAATATTTGACGATAGATCCATTTCGGTAGGTATTAAGTTTAAAGACGCCGATTTAATTGGTTTTCCCTTAAAAATTATTGTTGGAAAAAAATGGAAAGAAGATAAACTAGTAGAAGTGAAAAAAAGAAAAAATGACGAAAGTATTGTCGATAAAAAAGAAAAAATAATTGAGTTTTGTTCTAAAAAATGAATTTAAGTTTAGTACCAGCAGTTTTATTTTTGGCAATTGTATACTTTTCCGGAAGTAATAAGCAAGTTGAGCCCCCTAAGGAAGTAAACGAAACCAATAAATTAACATTTCGAAAAGATAGTGATATTAATTTTAAATCTGTTGAAGGTGTTGAATCTGAATATCAAAAAAATATTAATACAATATACGATTTCATTACGAACAAATTTACCAAAATTGATAAANAAGATGCACAACAAATATCTAAAAACCTTGTTGATTATGGTGAAAAATATAAGCTAGACCCGAAATTAGCTGCTGCAGTTATTGCAAGAGAGTCATCTTTTAATAAAGCTGCTGTAAGTGAAACTGGTGCAAAAGGGCTAGGTCAAATAAAAGACTTTAATTTTTCAGATTTAAGTATCAATGATCCATTCAGTATTGACCAAAATGTTAGCGGTACTGTGAAGTATTTGAAAGAAATGATAAAAAACTGGAAAGAAATTCCAGAAAATGGGGTAACAGAAGAGACTGAAAATGCGATTGTAGAAGAAGAAATTGACGTAAAACTTGGTCTTGCATCTTACTTTAAAGGATTCACAGCCGTAAAAAACAAAGGAATAGATGAAAAGACACAACAATATGTGGATGACATAATAGACTATTACAAAGAGATCATCGAGCTCGAAGAAAAAACGAATNTTAAGAGCGAAGAATAATCTTCTCAATTTACAAAATTAGCACATTATTGTAAAATTAACCCAACAATATGGTAATTGTTTTATTGAGTTTACAGGAGGCTTATCATGAGTGAAGGTACAAAACTAGGCGAAAAGCAAGATAATGAATTAGGTTTAAACGAGGTAAATAGTGGTGAAAAAGAAAGCCTCGAAGCTACAAAAATTGGAGATATTTCTGATTTTGAAAAATCCCTTTTTGAAAGCGAAGTAAAAAAAGAAAGCTCAACTAAAAAAGCTCCTGAAGCAAAAAAAGAAGCACCAAAAGAAGTTGCTCCAAAAAATGAATTAGAGCTGTTACTTGAAAAAGAAATGGAAAAACCTATCTTCGATTATCAGGAAGGCGATTTAATAAATGCAACGGTTCGATTGGTTGAAAAAGCCGGTGTAATTATTGATTTTAATTATAAATCTGATGGATATATACCCAATGCAGAATTAGGATTTAACGAAGATAATGACATTGAAAAATTAAAAGTTGGCGATTCAGTTAAAGTTTTTATTGAAAAATTAGAAACAAAAGATGGATATAGTTTATTGTCCAGAAAAAAAGCTCAATTTGAAGAATCTTGGGATGAGTTAGTTGATGCTTATGAAGATAAAGAGTCTGTTAGNATTGTAATTGTGTCTAAAGTNATGGGNGGTCTNGTAACAACCTATAAAGGGATCAGAGGTTTTGTTCCTGCTTCACAAATTTTACTTGATGAAGGTCAAGATATGGAAACATTAGTAGGTAAATCCATAGAAGCTTCTGTTATACAAGCTGATCGACGACGAAGAAAAGTTATTTTTTCTAACAAAAATAAATCAAAAGGTAACAGCGCTGCCTCAGAAAAATTTATAGAAGAAATTGAAGTTGGGCAAACAAGAGCTGGTAAAGTTACGAGCATCAAAGACTTTGGTGTATTTGTTGATATTGGTGGTATCGAAGGACTAGTTCATATTTCTGAATTATCTTGGTTAAGAGTAAGTCATCCTACTGACATTGTTGCTGTAGGGGATGAAGTAACTGTGTTTATCTTAGGTGTAGATAAAAAACANAAAAAAATATCTCTAGGAATGAAGCAACTCGAGCCAGATCCTTGGGTATCTGTAGGCAATAATTATGCCGTTGGTCAAGTTGTTGAAGGAACAATTTCCAGAATAGTTTCGTTTGGGGCCTTCATCAAATTAGAAAAACAACTTGAAGGATTAATACATATTTCTGAAATGTCTGCTGANCGAATTGAAAAAGTTGAAGATGTTGTAAAGCCTGGTGATAAAGTTAAGGCTAAAATTATTAAGTTATTAATTGAAGATCAAAAAATTGGTTTAACGCTAAAAGATCTTGATGAAGAAAAATCTCAAGATGATGAAGNTGANGCGACAAAAGAAGAGTCTGTNCAAAGTGAATCTACAGAGTCTACTGAAGACAAATAGATCAAAGTTAGTTATAAAGTTTCATAAAAACCTACCAANCTTTGGTAGGTTTTTCTTTTAAGTAATTAAAGTTTAAACAATATATGTTTACNATATAAAGCCTTACCAATCTGGAACCTTATTATCATTAATGTTAATCTTAAACTATGTTAAAACCAGATAAAAATGGATTTTATGGTCANTTTGGTGGAATGTTTGTTCCTGATACGTTAATNCCTGCNTTAAAAGAATTTGAGCAATACTATTCAGACTACATAAAAAAACCTGAATTTCAAAAAGAGTTAAACTATTATTTAACCGACTATGTAGGTCGGCCAACGCCCTTATTTTTAGCAGAAAATTTATCTAATAAGACAGGATACACAATTTATTTAAAGCGCGAAGATTTAAATCATACGGGTGCTCATAAAATAAATAATACTGTAGGGCAAATATTATTGGCTAAGAAAATGGGCAAAAAGCGTATTATTGCTGAAACTGGCGCAGGGCAACACGGTGTTGCAACGGCAACTGTATGTGCATTAATGAATGTAGAATGCCATATTTTTATGGGNGAAGAAGACATTCGAAGACAAGAACTTAATGTCTATAGAATGAAACTCATGGGGGCAAANGTTGTTCCTGTATCAAGTGGCTCGAAAACATTAAAAGAAGCAACAACAGCAGCTATTCGAGATTGGATGTCAACAGTAGAAGATACNCATTATATTATNGGTTCGGCTTTGGGACCTCATCCTTACCCAATGATAGTAAAAGGCTTTCAAGAGATCATTAGTAAAGAAGCTAAAAAGCAGATNCTAGAAAAAGAAAATAAATTACCTGATCATGTAATAGCTTGTATNGGTGGNGGTTCGAATGCAATTGGTATGTTTTCTGATTTTATTTCAGAAAAAGAAGTCAACTTAATTGGAGTAGAAGCCGCTGGAAAAGGAGTCGAAACAAGCGAACATGCTGCTTCTTTGAGTAAAGGTAAGCCTGGTGTTTTACATGGGTCTCTTAATTATTTGCTGCAAGATGATAACGGGCAAATCGAATTAGCTCATTCTATTTCAGCTGGTTTAGATTATCCTGGAGTAGGGCCTGAGTTAAGCTATTTAAAAGAACAAAAACGGCTAAATGCNGTTGCAGTTACTGATGAAGAAGCCTTACAAGCCTGTAAGGACTTATCAACAACAGAAGGTATTATTCCAGCTTTAGAAACAGCTCATGCCTTTGCAATTCTTGAAGAAAAGTATGCGCAACGTTTATTTAAAAAAGATGATTGCATTATTTTTTGTTTATCGGGAAGAGGCGATAAAGATATGGAGACAATTGTAAAAAATGTCAGTTGATTTTAACGCTGCTTTTAAACAAAAAAATACTCTTATTCCNTATATTACATATGGTGATCCATCNCCAGAGTTTACTGAAGAATTATGTGATGACGTTTTTAAAAGTGGCGCTGATATAATTGAGTTAGGACTACCGTTTTCAGATCCAATAGCGGATGGTCCCGTAATCCAATTATCACACCAACGAGCATTATTAAATAAAGACAAAGTAACCATTGAAAAAGCTTTTGAGATGGTTCAACGATTAAAACAAAAGCATAACAAGCCCATCATTTTTATGGGGTCTGTAAATTTAATTATGCAATATGGTATGGATAATTTTTTTAAAAATGCAATTGACCATGATTTAGATGGTGTCGTTATTCCTGATTTATCGATTGAAGCTGCTGAACCCTATATAAAATCAGCTCAAAGAGTTAAGNTACCCATTATTTTTTTAGTTTCACCTTTATGTGGAGATGAAAGGCTTAAAAAAATTGTAGCTGCAAGTTCAGGATTTATTTATTTAATTTCTAATACNGGGATTACAGGAGAAAGAGACCACATTCCAACAAATTTAGATCTTATTATTCAAAAGATTAAAGNTTTAAAAGATATTCCTGTTGCAATAGGNTTTGGAATNAGTACACCTGAGCATGTTAAAACTGTAAATAACGTTGCTGATGGGGCTATTGTTGGATCGCATTTAGTAAAAATTATTACAGAAAATCTTACTAATTTAACACAGGCTAAAACTAAGTTTTCAAAACGTGTCACTGCNTTAAAATCGATATGACAATAAGTTTAATTATTACTGCGGGTGGAATTGGAAGTCGATTTAAATCTTCAGAGCCAAAGCAATTTNCTGAGGTAAACGGCAAATCTATTTTAGAACAATCNATTGACGCATTTTCAGAAATNAAAATTGAGCAGTGCATAATTACAGCACCAGAAGAGTTTATTAATCAAACACAGGAAATAGTAAATAGAATAAATACACATTATNCGATTCAATGCGTAAANGGTGGTAAAACAAGAGCAGANTCGGTTAAAAATGGNTTTAATGCNCTGGATNTTTGTAATACTGTNTTAATCCATGACGCTGTNAGGCCCTATGTCTCAAATGACGTTATTATGCGTGTAATTAAAGATAGCTCTAAATATGACGCTGTTATCCCTGTTATTCCTGTTTCCGATACAATAAAAATAGTTCATGAGGGTGTTGTTAAACAAACACCAGACCGAAATAGTTTAGTTGCTGTTCAAACGCCACAGGCTGTTAATTATGAAGTATACAAAAAAGCATTAGCAAATACCTCAATTGAAGNAGAAAAAATAACAGATGATGCTTCATTAGTTGAAGCTATTGATGGAACAGTGAAAATAGTTGATGGAGATATTCAAAATATTAAAATCACATATAATAGTGATCTTTCATAGTTTTTAAAAATATAATGTGAGATTACTATTAAATANGCTGAAATTTTTTATAAAAAAATAAAGGTGAAAATATGACAAGAATAGCTTTACCGNTACCTATNATAGTAAAAGCAAAAATTAATCCAGAAAATTTTAATAAAAAGATAGCTTCAAAAATTCTAGTAGAAGCAACATTACTTGAAAACAAGCTACCAAAGGCTATCCCATTGATTAAAACTNTAAATGTTTTTAAACCAGCACCTTTAGTNGACGACAANTTTAGTATTATAACAAAAGCGTCAATTATTATNTTTTCAATACTTATTTGTCTNTAGCTGAGTCAGTATTAGAGTCGCGCTTAAAACGAGTATTAACTCCTAATTCATGTCTATATTTAGTCACAGTTCGACGTTTAATAGGAATACCTTGATATGTTAATAGATTAGCAAGTTTCTGATCTGAAAGAGAAGGGTTTTCATCCATAGTGGCTTGAATTATTTTTTTTAGNTGNACAGCTGTTTTTCCAAAATGGCTTCGTGGACAAAGTTGTTTTAAAGAAAAAATACCATGAGGGGTTCTGCAATATTTTGAAGAGAAAATTCGTGAAACTGTTGAAGGATTCATATTTAAATCACGAGCAACATCTTTTTGTAAAAGTGGGATTAAATAATCAAATCCATCATTTAAAAACATCACTTGTTTATTAAATAAATAAGAAGCAATTTTATCCATTGTGTTGGTTCTATTTAACAAATTCGATTCAAGTTCTTTTGCTTTTTGTAGTTTTTCTGTAAGAAATGTCTTTGTTTCTTTATCAATTGCGGGATCAGCTAATAAATTGAGATAATGTGTAGATATATTAATTTTAATACCTAAGGATTCTTCCAAATTCTTAATAATAACTTTATTTGTATCATCTAAAGACACTTCAAAAGAAGGAATAACGCTATAATCAAACTGTTCATTCGAATATCCAGAGCCTGGACTTGGGTTAAAATTATTTTTAATAAACTCATGAATGGATTGAACTCCATCAACGGAAAGGTCAACACTATTTGCTATTTTTTCGTAGTTTTCCACAGCTAGATCATCTGTATGTTGCTTAATTACCAATTCAATAATGTCGCGCAAGTCTTGGTTATCTAATTCATAATGTTCAAGTTGTATCAGTAGACATTCTTTTAAACTTCTTGCAGCAACTCCATCGGGTTCAAACGTTTGTATTGTTTTCAAAATATCAATCACAGTTCTATCTTTAACATCAAATCGTTTACAGATTTCATCTCTTATTTCTTTGAAATCTGTAAGATAGCCCCTAGAATCTATCGCATCAATTAAATATTCAGCTATCACTTTTTTATCATCTGTAATAGCAATTAAGTTTAGTTGAGACAATAAAAATTCACGTAAACTTTGTCCTTTCGTATCTCCAGCAAAATCTGATAAATCTTTTTGATTTAAGGTTGAAGAACTTTGCTTTCTAAGCCCCATTTCATATTGTTCAAGCCGATCAGGTTGCTGAATTTCAATTAATACATTATCCGCACTTTCAGCTCTTATTTGTTCAAGTAAATCACGATATGGAGTGTTAAAAACTTTGAGCATTTGAATNATTTTAGGGCTTAATAATTGTTTTAATTTCTGAGTTTGAGTCTGNTTAGTNNTAANTGTCTGTNTTAGTTTCATAGNTTTAATCCAGGTTGTACACNAAGNTCACCAGAATAGTTTTCTAAAGGTAAATGTGTNGCAGCTAAGCCAATCATAGCGGCATTGTCAGTACATAAAATTTTAGGAATTGTAATAAGTTCAATATTATTTTTTTGCGCGTCATCTTTAAAAGCAGAAACAATATANTGATTTGCAATAACNCCACCGCCTAAAACCAACCGCTTCACATTATAAGTACGACAAGCTTTTATTGTTTTTAAAGTTAATGTTTGTGCAACAGTATCCTGAAATGAAGCACAAGTATCTTCGATTGGAACAGATTCATCCTTATCTTTAAACGATTGGATATGTTGAATAAGAGCTGTTTTTAAGCCNGAAAAGCTAAAGTCTAAACCGTCATGTTTCATTGGTATAGGAAAGCTAAATCGAGTTTTATCTCCAAGAGCAGCTTTCTGTTCGATAATAGGNCCTCCTGGATAGCCAAGTCCGAGTGCTCGCGCAACTTTATCAAAAACTTCACCAGCAGCATCATCGCGTGTTTTACCAATTGTATTAAATTCTGTTTCAGAAATAACATGAACCAGCTGTGTATGGCCACCAGACACGATTAATGACATAAATGGGTAGCTTACGGCATNATCAGCTAAATGTGCAAAAATATGACCTTTTAAATGGTTAACTGGTATAAGCGGAATATTTAATGTAGCGGCAATTGTTTTCGCAACTGTCATACCAATTAATAAAGCNCCTTCAAGACCAGGTCCCATAGTAACAGCCACGGCTGTAAGTTGATTAAATTGTCTATTTGATTCTTTTAAGGCCAAATTAANTAAAGAATTAATTTTTTCAGTATGTAGTCGAGATGCAAGCTCAGGAACAACACCTCCATATTNAGCATGCTGTTTAATTTGTGAAGAAACAATATTTGATAAAATCTCTTTGCCATCTTTAATAACAGCTACGGCTGTATCGTCGCATGATGTTTCAATAGCAAGTGTTAAAGTCATGTTTGTATTATANGTAAAAANAAAAAGAAACGTCTAGTAGCCTTTAATCAAGCACTATGTTATCAATTAAACGTGTCGAGTTTAAATACCCAGCAAATAAAAGTCGGTCAAATTTATTTAAATGTTCTTTTTCACGTAAAGATTTATAATCAACACCAACACAGTAATCAATTTTAATTTGTGTATGTTTCTGAATAAAGTGAACAACGGATTCNGTTAGTTTTATTGTTTTAGATTCACCATTTTGAAATAGATCTTTAGCAATCATTAATGCTTTAAATATAGTAGCCGCTTCGTCTTNTTCTATATTATTTAANTAAGCATTACGCGAACTCATTGCAAGTCCATTTTTTTCTCTATAAATTGGAACAGAAATCATTNTAATTGGTAAAAATAAATCACGNACCATTTGTGAAAGTATAATAAATTGTTGGTAATCTTTTTCTCCAAAAATAGCAATGTCAGGCTGTATTANGATAAATAGTCTTAAAACAACGGAACAAATACCCTTAAAAAAGTTTTGTCTAGTTTTACCGCAATATAAAGTTGATAAAGCTGGGATATAAATTTCGGTTGGGGTTTCAGAATAGCCATAAAGGTCTTCTTTAGTAGGCAAAAATACAACATCTACAGCATTTTCTGTACACAATTTAAGATCAGTAACGAGATCTCTTGGATATGCATCAAAGTCTTCATTTGGTCCAAACTGAGTAGGNTTTACAAAAATACTTACAATAATAATATCTGCTCTTTTTTTTGCTTCTTTTATTAAACTTAAATGACCGTCGTGTAATTTGCCCATTGTTGGCACAAAGGCAATAGTTTTTTGTTGTTNTTTAAAATCTGAAATATTTTTTTGTAAATCTGAAATAGTTGTAATAGAGTTCATAAAAAATTATTGTATAGCCAAATACCATAACAGAAGTGCTATAGCAGCAGATAATAGTTTTAATTTCCAATCATTAAAAAATAAATTTTTGAAGAAACGAAAAAACATTTTCATTTTTTCTTCCTTTTAGGTTGATTTTTTGATATTTCAATACATTTTTCTATAGTTAAACTCTTCGGTTCAACATCTTTAGGAATACGAAAATTTCGCTTACCTATTTTAATATAGGCACCATAAGGTCCATTTAAAACATAAATAGGGGGGTCATTCTCAGAAAAGTCATGGATCGTTTTATTAGCATCTTTTTCCTTTTTTTCTTCAATAAGTTTGATTGCATCATCTATTGTGACTGATGAAATAGATAGTTCAGCTGGAATTGAGACAAATGTTTTTGCAACCTTGACGTAAGGTCCATATTTNCCAAGGTTAACGGTTACGTCTTCACCTTCATATGCACCAATATGTTTTGGAAAAGTAAATAACTCTAAAGCTTCCTCTAAGGTAATAGTTTCAATTTCTTGGCCTTTTANCAAACCTGCAAATTTTGGTTTTTCATCTTTCTCGTTATTTCCACGACCAATTTGGATCATAGGTCCAAATCGACCAATTTTTGCAATAACTTCATTACCTGATTCAGGGTCTATACCTAAAACACGTTGTCCAAAATCTACTTTTTCCATTTTATCGTAGGCATTTTTAATTTTATCGTCTAGGGGCATATAATATGATTTAACAATATCCTGCCAATCATGTTTACCATCTTGAATATCATCTAATTGATTTTCCATTGAAGCTGTAAATTTAATATCAATAATATTATCAAAATAAGCTTCGAGTTGTTCATTGACAACCATACCTAAATCCGTTGGTTGAAGTTTTTTACCTTCTTTTTTGATATAACCTCGGTCTTGAACCACAGACATTGTCGGTGCATATGTAGATGGACGACCAATTCCTTGTTCTTCAAGCTCTTTTACTAATGAAGCTTCAGTAAAGCGAGGNGGNGGTGTTGTAAACTTTTGTTCTTTCAAAATCTCTTTTTTTGTTAAAGAATCACCTTTTTTAAAAGGGGGAAGTTTTTTGACATTATCATGATCATCGGTCTCGTCATCTTTTCCTTCAGAATAAATAACAGTGAAACCATCAAAAACAACAACATTTCCTATTGTTTTTAATAAATAATTATTTTTACTAGCTTTTATGGTGACAGTTGTACGGTCTATTTCGGCTGGTTTCATTAAAGAAGCGAGATATCGATCCCAAATTAATTTATAAAGTTTATAATAATCATTTTCCAATTGAGCTTCAATTTTTTTNGGAGGATAGTCAATATATGCAGGTCGAACAGCTTCATGAGCATCTTGAACGTTTTGNTTTTTTGNCTTTGGATTTTGTCTTTTTGCTAAATANTTATCNGANTAGTTTTTTTCAATAAAATTACTACCCATTTTGATAGCATCATCAGATAGTCGGGTAGAGTCAGTTCTCATGTATGTTATCAAACTAATTTGTTCACCATCGAGCATAACTCCTTCATAAAGTTTTTGAGCAATTAACATGGTTTTCTTTGATGACCAATTTAATTTTCGAGAAGCTTCCTGTTGCAGTGTTGATGTTATAAAAGGTGGCGCAGGTCTTCGTTGGATTCGCTTCGTTGCAATATCGTCAACTGAAAAGTCTGATGCTAATAAATCATTTTCAATGTCAGTGGCCTGTGTTTCATTTTCTATTGTTAACTTGTTTTGAGGCGTGTCTTTCGCAAATAAATTTGCTTTTATAACATCAGCATCTTTATTTAAAGACGCTTCAATAGTCCAATATTCTTGAGGAACAAAAGCTAAAATCTCTCGTTCACGATCGCATACAATTTTAACGGCTACTGATTGAACACGACCTGCACTTAAGCCACGTTGAATTTTTGTTGAGAGAACTGGACTTAATTTATAACCGATTAAGCGATCTAAAACACGTCTAGCTTGCTGTGCATTAACTAATTGTTCATTAACTTGGCGTGAATTAAGTAACGCTCCTTTAAGAGCCTTTTCTGTAATCTCGTTAAATACAATTCGTTTAATTTTTGTTTTGGGTAATTTGGCTGCATTAATAATATGCCATGCAATAGCCTCACCTTCTCGGTCAGGGTCAGTCGCCAGATAAATAATGTCTGATTTTTTAGCNAAAGTNGATATTTCTTTAATCGTTTTAGATTTTTCTTTTAAGTTCGTATAAGCTGGTTTAAAGTTATCTTTNATATCGACACCAAGTTTTTTGTTTGGTANGTCACGNACATGTCCATACGAAGCTGTTAAAACATAGTCTTTGCCTAAAAACTTTTCAATTGTTTTACATTTTGCAGGTGATTCAACTATTACTAAATATTTGGCCATAATTGGAAAGTATAAAACTCTATATTAGTTTGTCAATTATTTTCTTAAAAATAAGCTTTCTAANCGCCCTTTATCATAATGCAAAAACAATGGTCTTCCATGAGGACAAGTAAAGTTTTGAGGAGAATTTATAAAATCTTGGATTAATTTTTTGACTTCAGGTTCTGANAAAGTTTGACCTGCTTTNATAGCNGCTTTACAAGCTTTTCGTTGAAGNGTTTCTTTTTGATCGAGCGTTAAATTTCTAGATGAATGNGGAATATGCTTTAANTGCTCAAGAATATCTAAAACAAGGTCTTTAATTGAAGCACCAGCAAATGCCACGGGTACTTCNCGAACAGAAATTTGATTACCACCAAAGTTTTCAACAATAAAATTCAGGTTTTTTAATGTATCATGATTACTTTCAAAAACTGGAAATAAATCCGCCGTTAACTCAATAATTTCACCCATCAACAAAACTTGTCTTTCTGATTGTTGAGCAAAATCATCTTTTATTTTTTCATATAAAATTCGTTCATGAACAGCATGTTGATCAACAATATAAAGGCCATTATTNGATTTTATAGCAATGTATGTCTTAAATAATTGGAAAAATTCAACATTCATTTGCTGTGTTCTNGTTTGNGTTGACTCATTTTTTGAAAATAAAGTAAAACTATTTTCAACCTCTTGTTTTGAAATAGGATCTTTTTTATAAACTTCTGGATAAGAAACAATCGGTTTTATTTGTTCTGAAACGTTCTTGTTAGAGTCATATGAACCAGTTACATTGAANGAAGACGCTGGAGTTTTTGTGTTAAAAGAGGGTTCTGAAAAATCAAATGAGGGNTTTGAAGAATTTACTTTGTCAGGCTCAATAAAATCACTTAAAACATCAGTGTGTGCTGTTTTTTCTTGAAGTGCTAAATTNATTGCTTTTGGGAGCACATCATATATAAAACCTGGGCTTAAAAACTTTACATCTTGTTTTTGAGGATGAACATTTACATCAACGTTNCCTTGTTCTATAAATATATTTAAAACAACCATGGGAAAGCGTCGTTGTGGAATTAAATCCCGAAAAGAATCTTGAATAGCTTTGATAATTAAACCATTTTTAATTAATCTATTATTGATAGCAATAACTTGTTTTGTTTTATTTGAAAAGGTAATCGTCGGGTCAGATATATAGCCTTGTATAGTAACAGAACCAACTGAAAAATTAACTTTAGCACATTTGTTTTTAAGCTCTTTTCCATAAAATAAAACAATAAGATNAGCAATATCGTTGATCCCTGTTGTATTNATCCGTTCTTTTTCATTGTTAATAAAAACAAAATCAATACTAGGGTTAATGAGACAAAAATGAATAATAACATCAGTAATATAAGAAAGTTCGGTAGCCGCACTTTTTAAAAATTGTTGACGAACAGGAAGNTTNTGAAATAAATCTTTAACTTCAATACTTGTACCTTGATTATGAGTTGTAATTTTTGGGGNAGTAATCTGATCTTGGTGAGCATGAATAGANTAAGCCTCACCCNTATTCGTTTTNGAAGTNATATATAGTTGAGCACAATGGCANATACTAGACAAAGCTTCACCACGAAATCCAAACGAACCGATAGAGTAAATATCTTCTAGCCTATTTATTTTTGAAGTAGCATGTCTAATAGGNGCCAATGGGAGGTCATCTTNTTGTATTCCCTNTCCGTTATCGGTAATTCGAATATACTGCTTTCCACCATCTTTTATTTCTACAGTAATCTTTGTAGCGTCTGCATCTANAGCATTTTCTATAAGTTCTTTGATAATAGATGCCGGTCTATCAATAACTTCGCCTGCTGCAATTTTATTTATTGTAATTGAATCTAATTGTTTAATAGTNTTCATTTCGTAAATCTTTTGTTGATGATCAAAAGATAATACCACAGCGCAATTCAAAAGAAAAAGATCTTCAAATTATGAAGATCTTTTTTCTANTAAAAGTAATTTGCCTTATTTTATTTGCGTATATTTTCTANTGANTACATGTAAGATTTTTCTTGNTGTTCTGATGTATCTAAGCCNGTAATTTCATCTTCTTTAGAAACACGTAATCCATAAAAAACATCAATTACTTTTAGCACAGCAAAAGAGAATATGCTTATGAAAACACCTACTGTAAATATACCAACAAATTGTGTNAAAAGTTGTCCTAAGCCTGCTTTCGCTCCAAAAATTCCTACAGCTAAAGTACCCCANATACCACAAATCAAATGGACAGAGATTGCACCTACAGGGTCATCAATTTTGGACCGTTCGAAAAATTCAGCTGAAAAAACAACAATAATACCAGCAATACTTCCGATAATGANAGCCTCCATTGGAGACATCAAATCAGCCCCTGCTGTAATACCAACGAGACCAGCAAGAGTTCCATTAAGCATATTTGTTAAATCTGCTTTTTTGTAGCGTAAGCCTGAGACAATCATTCCGACAGCAGAACCTGCAGCACCTGCAAGTAAGGTTGTTGTTATAACCAATGATAAAGCGCCAGGATCAGCAGATAAAACAGATCCCCCATTAAATCCAAACCAACCAAACCAAAGTAAAATAACGCCAACAGTGGCTAGCGCAAAGCTATGTGGTAAAATTTTAACTGGTTTTCCATCTATATAGCGTCCAATTCTTGGGCCTATAAAAAAAGCAGCCCATAATGCGGCCCAGCCACCCACTGAATGAACAATAGTAGATCCAGCGAAATCATAAAATCCATTCTGGGATAAAAAACCGCCACCCCATTGCCACATGCCTACTATNGGATAAGCAATACCAACAAGTAGGACCCCAAAAGTCAAAAATGAAATAAGTTTCATACGTTCAACAATAGCTCCAGAAACAATTGTTGCTGCCGTTGCCGCAAACATGGCTTGAAAGACAAAGTCACTCCAAAATGTGTAATCAGCATAGCCAGCTGTCAACCCATTTTCAGGAAGACTTAACCCAAACCCTGCAAACCCAAAAAATGATGACATGGGGTTTTCCCCTGGATACATTAACGAAAATCCAATTAATGCATAAACTAAAATAGAGCAAGATAAAATNCCAAAGTTTTTNAATAAAATATTAACTGTGTTTTTTGCTCTTGCCATTCCAGATTCAAGTGCNGTAAATCCTANATGCATTACAAAAACCATACAAGCCGCTATGATAATCCATAAATTATCAACCCTAAAAACTATTTCTTCCATACAAAAAACCTCTTTTTTTTATTATTTGGTCATATGTACCATTAAATNAATTATTTTAAACATTTTTTTTTATTTTATTTTATAGCTGTTCGTTTTAAGTAATGATAGAATAAATTTTATGAGTAAAACCATTTTGATCAGTGCTGCTGAAATTTCTGGCGATAGACATGCCGCTAACCTTGTTAGAGCAATCAAAAAATTGGATCCTTCGATTAAATTTATAGGCTTTGGTGGCGAGTTTTTAAAAAAAGANGGCGTCGANATTATTTATGATATTACTAATGCAAGCACAATAGGTATTTTAGAGCCATTGCGATTTTTACCCAAAATTTTTACAGCTTACAACAAAATGTTAAAAGTAATGAAAGATCAAAAACCTGATATTTTTATCCCAATTGATAGTCAAGGCTTTCATATGTTGCTATTAAAAAAAGCAAAGCAATTAAACATTCCTGCAGTATATTACATTTCTCCACAAGAATGGCAGTGGGGTACNGCAGAGGGTGGAAAAAAAGTTGTTTCTTTAGTTAAGAAAATTTTAGCTATTTTTCCTGAAGAAGAAACGTTTTATAATAAATGTGGTGGTGATGCAANCTATGTTGGTCATCCTTGTGTTGAAAGTGTAAAGCAAAATACTATCTCTCGAGAAAACTTTATTAAAAAAAATAATATTGACTCTGAAAAATTGATTTTTTCAATTTTCCCAGGATCTAGACAGCAGGAACTAAATTATTTATTACCGTTATTTTTAGAAACTGTAGAAGAGTTTTGCAAAGATAAAAAGACATTACTGCCTATTATTTCTGTCTCTTCACCCAAATATAAAAANAAGATACTAGCGTCATTAAAGCGTTTCAAAAAAACCTCGATAAAAATATATGAAGCTGATTCAATTCAGTTAATTCAACATAGCCATATTATCTTATCGTCATCTGGAACAATTACGTTAGAGACCGCCTTGCAAGGAATACCTAGTGTTGTTGCCTATAANTTTCATCCTATTACCTATTGGTTTGCAAAAACATTTTTTAGTAACAAAGTTAACCGTATTAAGTACATTTCTTTGCCAAATTTAATGCTTAATAAAAAAGTTATGCCAGAGTTTNTACAAAAAGATGCCAATGTTATAAATTTATTAGATCAACTAAATAGGCTCTTAGATCAATCAAATCGAAACAAGATAAAGCACCAATTAAGTAAATTAAAAACAAAACTAGAAATAGAAAACGCCGCTGAAAAAGCGGCGAATTCTGTACTATCTGTTTTNANTTAAATCCTGTTAATTAAGCTTTTGCAGGTAACTGATTAAAAACNGTCTCATCTAATTCATTTTCTGTCTTAGCNATAATCAANGTTACCATACAGTCACCAACAACATTAACAGTTGTTCTAGCCATATCTAAAACACGATCGATTCCTGCAATAATAGCAATTCCTTCGATTGGTAATCCAACAGAATTAAGNACAAGAGTTAACATAATTAGGCCAGCTCCAGGAACACCAGCTGATCCGATAGANGCGAGTGTTGAGGTAAGAATAATAGTCACATAATGAGCAAAAGCAAGCTCAATACCATAAGCTTGTGCTACGAATAGAGCGGCAACTCCCTGGTACATCGCTGTTCCGTCCATATTAATCGTAGCTCCTAGTGGTAAAACAAATGATGAAATGCTATCAGATACACCTAAGTTTTTACGAGCACATTTTATCGTAACCGGTAACGTTCCTGAACTACTAGCTGTACTGTAGGCAATGGCTAGGGCATCAACAATACCTTTAAAGAATTTAAGTGGATTCAGGCGCCCAAAGAATGCGACCGTACCGCCTAAAGTTACAACAGCATGAATTATACACCCTAGATAAACGCCAATAAGCACTTTCACCAAAGGTAATAAAACAGCAAGTCCATATTGCTGTGCGACGTAAGCCATCAATGCAAAAACCCCGTAAGGTGCAAATTCCATAACAATAGAAGTCAATTTATACATCGCTTCAGCNATAGCATCGATTACTTTTATCAAAGGCTCACCAACTTTTCCTGTTAAGTTTAAAGAAATTCCAAAAAAGAGTGCAAANACAATAATTTGTAATACATTTCCTTCTGTCATGGATTTGACTGGATTAGTGGGGATCATATTGATTAGAGTTTGAGAAAAAGGCTGNGCTTCTTTTGCTTGNATCGTCATAGNNNTACCTAAATCAACACCTACTCCAGGTTGCATAACGGTGCCGATAGTTAAACCGATAGTAATGGCAACAGCTGTTGTGAGTAAATATAAACTAAATGTTTTAATACCTATACGACCCATTTTTTTTGGATCTTTCATTCCTGTGACACCTACAACNAGTGATGAGAAAATTAAAGGTACGATTAGCATTTTGATTGCTCTAATAAATAAATCACCCATTGGTTTAACTAAAACTGCAAAAGAGGGTAAAAAGACACCCGTTAACACTCCTAAAAATAACCCCAATAAAATCTTAGCCCACAACTTCATTTATGATCCTCCAATACAAAATTTTGAATATAAAGACATAGTATAGTCCAAAAACATTAAAAACAAA
>NZFK01000015.1 GCA_002690645.1 Rickettsiales bacterium | reverse complement strand
TTTGCTTTGGGCTTGCTCACTTTGTTCGCATCGCTTTGCTTTGTTTTGGGCTTGCTTACTTTGTTCGTATTGCTTTGCTTTGTTTTGGGCTTGATTGCTTTGTTCGCATTGCTTTGCTTTGTTTTGGGCTTGCTCACTTTGTTCGCATCGCTTTGCTTTGTTTTGTTTTGGGCTTGCTNACTTTGTTCGNATTGCTTTGCTTTGTTTTGGGCTTGCTNNCTTTGTTCGCATTGCTTTGCTTTGTTTTGGGCTTGCTTNCTTTGTTCGCATTGCTTTGCTTTGTTTTGGGCTTGCTNACTTTGTTCGCATTGCTTTGNTTTGTTTATTTTGTTTTTTGAAATTTATTTTTGGGTTAAATTTGTGGTATATTAAATTTATGAGATTTAAAGTTGTTGTCTTTATTTTTGTTTTATTTTTTTCATTTATTTCATTTGCTGAAACTGCTGAAGATAAAGGTTTGCGTTTAGCTACTGAAGCTTANACCAAAAATAAAGGGTTTGTTTCCCAATTATCTACATCTGAATTAATACTTATTAACGCTTATGGCTCAGAAATGAATCGAAAAATGTCGTCTACCAGNATTGAAACTAAAAATGATGGGGATAAAGTTATTATTGAGTTTTTATGGCCAGCGGATGTTAAAGGGACAAAACTCTTAACATGGTCCCACAAAACAAGAGATGATGATCAATGGCTCTTTTTGCCTGCACTAAATAGAGTTAAACGAATTTTATCGACCAGTAAATCAGGNTCTTTTATGGGGAGTGAGTTTTCTTACGAAGATGTAGGAAGCGACGAAATTGAAAAATATACATATAAATTTATTCAAGATGATACCGTCAATGAACGGCCTGTTTGGGTTTATGAACGTTATCCAACTAATGAAAAAAGTGGATACTCTAAACAAATCGTTTANATGGATAAAGAATATCTTCAACCTCAAAAAATTGAGTACTTTGATCGAAAAAAAGAGCTCCTAAAAATATCTNATTTTACTAANTTTAAACTNTANTATCTCGAAGATAAAAGTAAATCCTTTTGGTTTTTTCATGAAATAGTNGTNAAAAATNTTCAAACTAAAAAGTCCTCTATACTNAAATGGGAAGATCGTAAAATTGGGAACAAAGTTTCCTCAACACTTTTTTTAAAAGATAATTTGTTAAACTAAAGTGAAATCTTGTTTTTATAGTATTATTTTTGTTTTCTTTTTACTCTTTATTAATTCGCTTGCTTTTTCNTATTCGAAAGGTGAATTTATTTATTCTGGGTACTACTTTCAAGATGATGATAACTNAAATACATTTGACTATATGAATGACTTTAACGCAAGATTAGACGTTAAAGATTATTTAGGTCAACTTGGATATAAGATTAGAGTTGCATCCACTATTGATACTCTGAATGAGGCTAGAAACAGATTTATCGTTGAAGATATGTGGTTACAATACCCTTTAGGAAACCTTTCAGTGAAAATTGGATCTCAGTTAATTAACTGGTCTTCTATGGAAGTGTTCCGGCCTAGTGATATCATTAATAGTTATTACTATGATGGNAATTTCGCCTATCCAGATAAACTCGGTGAACCATCGCTTAGATTATCTTATCAATTTCCGACAGCTACTTTTGTCTTTTTATATATGCCTACATTCCAGAAACCAGTTTTTCCTACCGCTCAAAATCGTTTTGCTGGTACCTTAAATTATGATGAGATTAAAGCATTAAATTTTGATTTNAATTTTTTAGATAACGAAACTATTAANCAATATTCGGTTNTATTTGAATTTATGTGGGGGAGTGCNGATATAAACTTTAATTATACTCANCATATTGATCGAAGACAGCCTGCTAATGTTGTAAACTTGAANAACGGGGACTTTACCGCTATCTATTTNCCTGTTGATCAATATGGTTTTGGGTATCAATTTGCATANAGGAATTATTTATTAAAATCTGAGCTTGCNTACAGGGATTTTAAATCAACTACAATGGAATCTTATAATAGCGTTTCTCAGCTTGACCATTTTCAAATTTCCCTTGGTACAGAAAGTACNCTTTATCATCCCAATAATTTTGAATCTACCCTTTTTATTGAATACCAAAAAATTGAAGCCGTAACAGAATCTGAACGAGCTTCATTGGGATTATTTCAAAATGATATTTTTTTTGGATATAGATTAAATTTAAACGATGACGCGTCTACTNAATTAACGTCTACTTTTATCTTTGATATTGAAAGATATTATGAAATTATCTTTAATTTATCACTGTCTAGAAAATTTCTAGACCGACTAATTATTGATGTTGGATTAAATAAATTTATGGCAAAATCGCAAGATGATATATATGGAGTTATTAATTTAGCTAANCTCGATCATTCNTTTTTTAAACTAACCTACCCCTTATAATAAAATTTTTATATCATATAAATATGNNTTTCAAGTTATTTAGATCTATTTTAGATAAGTACCTTATTCGAAATGTTAGNGATAAACAACTTGTTTATAGCTTCTTATTAGGCGCATTTATTTCGTTTATACCTGAAAATAATTTTGTCGACTTTTTTTTAGTTTTTGCTATCTTGGTTTTTAAATTTAACTTTCTAGCAGCTTTTATTGGATGGATATTATTTTTTGGGCTTCAATTATTATTGATCCCTGTAATGCATGCCATNGGGACTCTTTTTTTGATTCAAATTCCTTTTTTAACTTTTTTTGTGAAAATACTTTATCATATTCCTTTTCTTGCTTATTTAAATTTAAATTATACGGTTGTTTTAGGAGCTTACGTAGTATATGTCTTTTTATTTTTACTNTTNGTACCCTTTTTGTTTCGAAATATCGATCATATTCGACTTATTATAACAGGGCAAAAGTCATTAACTTTTTTTGGCTTTAANGAGTTNCTTAAGAAAACGAGTAAACATGATTCGTAAAAAGGTTTTATTTTCAATTGGTGGACTATTTGTCTTTTTTCTTTTTTTAATTTTTTTATTTTTTGGAAAAATTATTCATTTTTANGCGCAACAACANATTGAAGATACTCTAAATGCACCTGTAGAAATTTCNAAAGTTTCNGTTTCTTATTTTCCTTTACATGTTTCTTTTGAAGAGATACATGTTATTGATTACAATAATCTNGAANTTGATCTTCTATTTGTTGATTCATTTTCATTTCGATTAAGCTTAATTCCAATAGTATTTAAACGATTCATTATTGATGAAATTGCTATAAATAATATAGCCATTAACGAACCAAGAAAAAAGCCATANCAACTAACCAAAGATCAAAAAGCTTACTATTCACTTAGATCTAATCTAAATAACAAAGATGAGGACTTTAATATTGATGTTAACGTTGATTACTTTATTAAACAGTCACCTTTAGAAATGGAGAANTTTCTTCATGAAAATAAAAAAGTNTTAGCTAAATTGAGACATAATATNGAAGATATTACTACGCCAGCATTATACCGAAAATTAAAAAAAGTTCAGGAAGAACTTAACTCTTTTCTAATTATTGATAAACGAACATTAAAAAAACAAATTAAAAGTAATCAAAGCGATCAAAAACTTACTCAAACCAAAGACTATTTCATGCAACATAAAAAGAAATTTCTGGACATCAAAAAAGATATTATTGGTTTTCTTGATCAGATTGTATTAATAGAAAATAAATTAAATAATAATTATGTCATCGACTATAATCGTATTAGTGCTGANATAGATCAGTTTTACGCTGAAGATAATATGCTGTCAGAGTTAATGATGTCTAATATCATGACCGATCTTTTAAGAAATTATTATAAAAATCTTACCCATTTAAAATATCATTATGCATCTTTATTAGACATTAATACTCCTGCTAACGAATACCGGAAAGATAAAAAAGGGTCTTACATATCATTGAGATTTGAAAATACCTGGCCTACCTTAGGTGTTAATTCAATTTTAATTAATGGGAAATCTAAGAATAATANATTTGATGCTGAAATTTTGAACTTTAAATCGTCTTTATTCGAAAAAGGGGATGCATTTTCTTTTTCATTTAATCAGTCTGAAAAAAACTTTAAAGGGTTTTCAATGTTTGGTGTTGGTGCCATTGACCATACAGATGAATCTGCCCGGTTTGAGTCTAATTTTAAACTCGTTCAAAATAGTTCATTTTTACTTGATCAAACCCAACATTTTTTAAAAAATGCAAATACTAATATTAACGTAAGTATGGATTACTTTAACTCTATTTTAGCTTTAGATCTTGCTTTAAATATTGGAGATATTGAATTTAGTAAAAATCTTTCAAATATCTTTGTTAGATCAATTTTATCGTCTATAAATGATATCTCTTTTAATATTAAACTTTCAGGACCTTTAGATCATTTGGATTATGCAGTTTCGTCTAGCCTCGATGAGAATTTTGGATTTGTTTATAATCTTCTTAAAAAGGAACAGGAAAAAGTGACGGCCCAAAACTTAAATGTTCAATTGGGAAAAGAGCTTAAAGCGCTTACTTTTAAAATCGATAACATAACGGATAAACAAACTCTTGAATCGACTAGTATGGAATTTATTGAAATAATTAACGATATTGATGAAAAAATGGATGTCTTTGAGAAACGTACAGCGGCACTATAATTTTTAACTTTTTTCGAATTCGATTAACGTGTTTATTAAAGATTCAGGTAGTTTGATTGCTTTAAATTTAACTTCATCGCAACATGCAAGTTTGATCGTAGCTGAACATATTAGTACTGATTCACATGAGATTGATTGTGTCATAATAAGTGAAGCTTTGGATAGTCTTGTAATAGCAGCAGATACAGTAAAATTATCTTCAAATTTTAACGGTGAATGATAGTTCATATCTAAATGGACAGGGACAAGACCAATACCCTCAGCTCGTAAGCTCTTATATGGATAGCCCATCGCTTGTAAATATTCAATTCGACCCATTTCCAAAAAACGGAGGTAATTTCCATAATATACGACACCAGCTGCATCGGTGTCTCCAAAGTAAACTTTTCCTTTATGGGTATGAGATTTTCCTTTTGGGATATACATTTAGGTATCATACTAAACTTATTGATTATCATTCAATTCGAATTTTTGAGATATTTTCTTTTTTATGTATAATGGCCTTATGGATTATTTTTATACACGCTTTTTAAAAGGAATTAGACAAGATAATTTGAAGTATCTTGATTTAGTTGCAAAAAAAAAGTTTATCAAAGCTTTATCCAAACAATATCATCCAACCGTTTTTTTATGTTGTTATATGCCAAAAGTGGCCTCGACTTATTTGTTTAGTGTCCTTAAAGAACTTACGGGTTATANAAATTATCCTTTGTTTAGTCATGCATTACAAAACGAACAAAATATTGATTATGATGAAATTTTGAAGATTTCGCNGCAGCATTATATGTCTAAAATAATTGCTAAAGGAACTACNAGTAATATTGAAATTATTGATGCACTTTCGATTAAACCCTTTATTATTACACGGCCTATTAGTGACATTATAATTAGCCTTAAAGATCACTTTAGTAAAGATTTTAATAAAAATAATTTAGCTCATCTTTGGCCTCAACTTCATTTGAATAATGGTTTTTCTGAGCTTTCTGATATTGTTCAATACGATATGATTATCGATCATTTTACACCCTGGTTTATTGANTTTTTAAATTCCTGGATGGATGCTGAAACTATTTTAGGGCCTTTGTTATGGCTAACATATGATGATATTACTTCAGATCTCAAAAATACACTTCTGAAGCTTTCAAGTTATTATGATATATCGATTGATATTAAAAACTTAAATTCAATTTCAAAAAATGCAAAGTCTGAAGAGAATTACTTTAANAAAGGTAAAGTAGGTCGAGGAAAAAAATGTTTATCGAAAGATCAACAAGATAGACTATATTCTTTTTTTAGACATCAATCTCACTTAGAACAATATATTGGAATTTAACTTTTTTGGGTCTTAAAAACACCACGATCTATTGAAAACTCGCCTGATCCGAACATGGAAAATAAAATGAGTAAAAATAATACTAAAGCAGAAAACTCAAATTCTTGTTCNGTGGATAATACCCCATAGCGNATGTTTATTAAAAATGTTGCGCCAAAAAGGATAGGTATTTGTATCAACGCTGCAACTCTAGTTAAAATTCCTAAAGCTAACATTAAACCGCCCGTTAAATGTGCTAACGAAATATAATGAATTACTAGCATCGGTAAGACTTGTAATTGGGAGCCCTCCATTAATGTCGATAAGGCAACTGGTGCTGTTATAAATTGAATTCCTTTAAAAAATAGTCCTATTCCAATATAAACTCTTATAAAATCATAAGCTAAAGTTTTATCTATAGAATTAACTAATTTTTTGATATCCAATTTATACTCCTTTTACTATTGATATCTTATATAATATGTAAATTTAATTGTTGTTAAACATTTATAAAATTTATGTTTTCATTTTTCTATCTAAAATATTTAATTTAGTTTGATAATGTAGTATTGTATTGTTCTTATGCATTCACTCAATGAATGACACTTTAGTAAGGAGACTTAAATGAGTTTATCAATCTATTATGATAAAGACGCAGATTTAGAGTTAATTAAATCAAAAAAAATTACAATTATCGGTTATGGGAGCCAAGGACATGCACATGCATTAAACTTGAAAGATAGTGGTGTTGCTAACATTACTATTGGACTNAGAGCCGGTTCTTCAAGCGCCGATCGAGCTTCAATGGCTGGATTTAATGTCGCAGAACCAATNGATGCCGTTAANGATGCNGATATTATTATGATTTTAGCCCCTGACGAATATCAAGCTGATTTGTATGCATCAGTTGAGGCTAACNTAAAGCAAGGTGCTGCACTAGCTTTTGCACATGGGTTGAATGTTCATTTTAAATTAATTAACCCGCGAGCAGATTTAGACGTTTTTATGACAGCGCCTAAAGGACCTGGACATACAGTTCGTGGTGAATATTTAAAAGGTGCTGGTGTTCCTTGCTTGATTGCTGTTGCACAAGATGCNACTGGGCAAGCTAAAAACTTAGCGCTAGCTTGGGCTTCTGGTGTTGGTGGAGGTCGATCTGGCATTATTGAGACTACTTTTAAAGATGAATGTGAAACGGACTTGTTCGGTGAACAAGCTGTCTTGTGTGGCGGTGTAACGGCCTTAATGCAAGCTGGTTTTGAAACTTTAGTTGAAGCTGGTTATCCACCTGAAATGGCTTATTTTGAATGTTTACATGAAATGAAACTTATCGTAGACCTTGTCTATGAAGGTGGAATGGCTAATATGAGATATTCTATTTCAAATACAGCTGAATTTGGGGATTATTTGACTGGACCAAGAGTGATTACGGATGCAACAAAAACTGAAATGAAAAAGGTTTTGGAAAGAATACAGTCAGGAGAATTTACTAAAGAATTTATCAATGATAGTAAAAATGGTGCACCTAAATTAAAGGCATGGAGAAAAGCTGGTGCAGAGCATCAATTAGAAGATACTGGTGCAAAGCTTAGAGAATTGATGCCTTGGATTAACGCTAATAAATTAGTTAAAGAATCGTAATATTTTTTTTAGATAATTNTTGATTATTGGGAGGCTATTAAGCCTCCCTTTTTTATTTGCAAACGAGATAGTCTGTTTTTGATTTGAAAATGGATTTTTCTGAGCAGGTTCCATTTAAACTTTTACTAATTGCATCNTGAAATTTTTTCTTGTCAGATTCATCTTTAGGTTTGGGGTCCACTATTAAACTATCTCCTGAAAAATAGTAAAGAGTTAATAATTGTGACGGTTTATAGGCTAATTGAATTGTATCAGGGAAAAATGAAATGTTTTTTTCTTTACAATTTAATAAATTTTTATTTAGCTCTATTGTTGCATTTCTTTTTAAAATATTGAAAGGTGGACCACTTATCTGATAAAGCAATTGGTTAGACTCTATTTGTTTTGGAAATATTGTATCTATTAAAGCTGTCGGGCCCGCTGAATAAGATTTTTCTTTACATTTTACAGCATATTTTTTTTCAATATAATTTTTTGTTGTGGAAGTTGATGGAATCTCTTCTAACTTTTTNGGTGGCGTAAGTTTTTTTCTTTGCGGTTGAGTTGGTTTTTTGAATATTGTTTCTACTTTTTTAGTTTTATTAAATTCTTCCATACATAATTCAATNTGTACAAAGATTACACCNGCTGCNCAAAGTAGGTTAACGACTTTTTTATAATTAAGTGTTTGATTTGNCTTTTCTTTATTTATTTCTTGATTAAAATTTGCTGTGTTTTGTATATTCATTATGAGATTTTTCTATAAATTTAGAATAATTTCAAGCTTTTTTTATTTGAGATGGTTGTTCTTTTGTTAATTNAAATAATTTGATATTTTAAATCTTTATTACGGGATANATTACCCAAATATTTTTATGTTTTATAATTTATTTTATGTATTTNATTTAAATATTTCATTTATACTGGCTATTTATGTTCATAACTAACTAAATTACTACTAGGGATTTAGTTGCCAAATATCTATCGAATTTTCATAACTTTATTGTTATAATCACTGTCTCATGTCGGCGCCTGTAGCTCAGCTGGATAGAGCAACGGACTTCTAATCCGTAGGTCGTAGGTTCGACTCCTACCGGGCGCACCATCTCAAAGCATTCCTAAATTCCCAATAGTACGTAAACTGGCACCAGTCGCATAGCTTCCGCTATCGCGCCTTACGCCATTTCACGCACTCTTGAAAATTTATGAACGCTTTGAGTTTTTTATTTATTCTTGCTTGCTTCGCATCGCNTNTTTGNNTGCTTGCTTNGCATCGCATTNNTTNNTTNNCNTCNCATTGCTTGCTTGCTTNGCGTCGCATTTTTTTGTTTTGGATGGGNGTGTTTTTATAGATAATATATTTTATATGAGCAGTTTTTTTCTAAACAAGGGCAGTTGTTGCTTTTGATGGGTTTTTGATAATCGTTTTTATTTAATTTTANATTTTCTTCTAAAATGTTTTTTTGCTTTTCTGTACTATGTTGNAATANATAGTTTAAAAATAATTCTTTTGGTTCNGAANGAAGNGNTTTNATTAAATANTTNATATCGTTAATATAATNTNTNATTNNANTAATNCTTATATTNTTGANGATACNATTTANNATTTCNTCNTGTTTATTGGATTCAGAATAATGATTTAATAACGCTATTAATAAAAAGTTTCTGCTTGTTACTCCATACATTATAGCTTCTTTAAATAAGATATCTANCATNTNANNACAATCTAAGNTTGATTTTTTTATTNGATNAATAAAATTTTCTANTANNCNTACNATTATATTTTCTTTTTTGTNTTGAATTGCTAATAAAGTAAATAATGTAATATTTAGTTCATCTTCTAAAGGGAAATTTTTTATTAAAAACTCAGTTATATTTGTTTTATTTAAAACATTTGCAGTGTAATATAATAAATCAACAAATAACGAATAATCTATTTTTTCAGATTGTTGTAACTCTTTTAGTTTTTTTATTGTTTTATCATTTAAATTTACTGCTAATAAATTAACAATATAATTTTTAATGTTTTTTCTTTTGAAAAAATATTTTTGTAAAGATTCGAAATATAATGTCGTTAAAACTAATGATTTTTTTGATTTTATTGAATAATCAACTATCATTTTTAGTTCTAATTTGTCCGGTAATGGAAATTTGTTTGTTAAAAATTTAATTAAGTGAGCCTTATCTTCTGAAATAGCTAATTTATAAAAGAAATTTATTTCAATAAACCTTAAATTACTTATGTCACTAGCTTCGATATCTAATAGGATACTGTTAAATTCTTTTATCCGTTTAACTTGTTTGTCAGCAGTATTAGATTCAGTATCTTCTTCTGTAATAGATAAAAATATCTTTTGAATTTTATTTGTTGAATACAAGTTATTAATTTTAATGTACTTAGAATATATAATATTTGCTTCCATTTCACTTAAATTAAGCTCTTTTGGAATAATTACTTCTACACTACTGGATGATCGGTTAGTTGCATTACAAGATAGTCTATTGTGTGCAATTATTTTTTTTAACATTTTTCACCTTTAACTAAAAACAGCCTAAAATATTTTTTTTGTTTATACAATATTTTAATTATTTATACAAAAAAAATGTATTAGTATATTTAAAAAATCTATAAAATTTGACATTCTTTTTTTTTCTTTTATATTTGAAATTAATATCAAAATAATATTGGAGTATATATGTCTATTTTTTATCTTAGTTTAAGAAATCATTTTTCAACTTTTAGTTCTAATAGAATGCGAGATACAAAGCATGTTGCGTCTTCTTTAAAGCGTGCAATAAGTGTACATTCCTATGAGTATAATAATGCACTTAATACATTACCTTCAGCACACGATCCGTCTAAATATACGTTTCCTAAGCTTACTGGTTTTTCNTTATTAAATTCTGCTGGTAAAGTTCAGCAAGATTGGGTAAAGCACGATAATGTATCTGTNATTAACGGTAAACCTGTTTCAATTGATACTAATGCTGTAATTTGTAAGGATATATATGGTCTTTCAAATGGTTTTAAATACCCTTTATCAGATGAGCAATTTGCGTCATTTCTTGAATTAAAAAAAGCACAGAAAGAATTGGGCTTGCTTGTTGTTTCACCTGAAAAACTAGAGGCTTCAGCTTCTGTTGCAACTGAAATGCTTAACTATACAGCTTCTGAAGAAGGCCAGTTAAATGCTCTTTCGTCTGCTGTAGCCGATGGCTTGGGTAACAAGAATGAAGAAGTCCAAGAGGGTTTTGGGACAGGGTTTAAATTAAAACGTATTCAAGATAGTCGAAAAGATAAGCTTGAAAGGGGNCAGCTTGTTCATAATGTTTACGCAGATGGTATATACCTTGGAGAAGTTGAAAATTTTCGAATTATTCTTGATGAACAGCAAAAAATAATTTCGTCTTTATTTTTGGGAGTTCCTGTCACGGTGATAGATAGATTGGGACATGCTTCACAACAATCAAGAAACTTTTTTGATAAATTAGTATCATTGTTGAACCAAAATGGTCTTTCAGATATGTTTGCTAGAATTATTCTTAACGAAGATCAGCTTCTTCAACTAGGTAAAGAATTGAATCCTACATTATGTCTAACAGGTAGCACTAAAACTATGGAAAACGTTCATGCTAATGCGATTGAAAACGGGAATGCAGATTTATGTTTGAGTGGTAATGGTAAAAGTTCTATTGTNTTTTTTGCAGAACCGACCCCAGCACAGATTGAGGAAATTGGAAAAGCAATATCGATAGGTGGNAATGGTGGCCAATGTACGCATGCNGAAGAAGCTATATTTGTAGGTCATTCAATAAAAAATGTAATTAANCCTTTGAGTCAATTTTTAAATACAAATTCTTATGCGACTTATTCAAGTTTAGTCCAGCAAATGACAGATCAAAATAAATATTATGGATCGATTCCTTCAGACTTAGCACCAACCCCGTATGGAACTAATTTAGTGAAAGAAACACCTTTTTATAAGATTTTAGAACGTACTTCTGAAACGCCAGATAATATTGGGGAGGAGCTTGTTAAGCCATGGAGACAACCTCAGATATTATTATCTAATGTGGATGATCTATCTTCTGCTATTGATAATGTAGGTCGTGATGAACATTTGTCTCTAGGTGTTTATGAAAACCCTGATCTATCAAAAGAACTTAACTATAAATATTTTGCACAACTAACAATTGCTAGTAATACAACAGTTGCTACATTTAATGGACCTTGTACGTGGACTATGCCTTATTATCCCGCTGAGTTTTTTAATCATGCGATGAAGCGCTTAAATTCAGACAACGTTCTTGTAACAATGTCTCCAAGAGAACAAATTGTTCCCAATGGTGTTCCAGTAACTGGATTTAGTCAGACATATTTGAAAAATTCGCAATTCCTCCTGAACCAGAATAAGAATAATCACTTACATCATACTTTTTCTGATTGTTGGGAAAAAGACTGCGGAATGGATGATAATCGGAAATTAATTTTTAAAGGACATGTAAGTGAAGTTAAAGCGTTATTAAATACAGCAATACAAGTGAATTATCGCCCTGAAAGAGGTGCAGCGGTTGCTGGCTGGTTACCTGATTATGCTGATCAAAATAAAGTACATATTGTCCCTGATGTATGTCCAAGTACAGGATATACTATTTTAGAAGAAGATATGTGGATGCAATTGTTTTTACTTAAACATACCTCCGTTGGAGATAACGTTAAATATATTGCCTTGAATTCGGACTTTTATGCTAATTATCGACACCTAGTAGAAGACTATTTAGGTCAAGATAATAGCTCATTAATGTCGCCAATTAATATAGTTCAACTTGATCATAGCGCTATTCAAACAGCTCAAATTAAAATTCCTACTTTTTCGACTTGTCTTAATCATGTTCCATCTCTTGCATCTAGTATTTTGGGAGGATATGGGCATGCTTTTCATGCAAAAGATATGTCTGAAGGTAATCAAATAAACTTAGCAAAGCAGTTTATTCAGTCTATGGTTCAAGAATTACCTTTTATTGGCCATAAAGATAGTTCTGAATTAGCTATGCAATTTGATCGCTTACCATAGTATGTATTAACATTAATTTTTCGTAAAATGTTGTTTGATCACTTAATCTAAAGTAAACTGTCTTTATATTAATCTTGGAGAGCTAATATGAAAACAGTTATTTTAGTTATACAATTTATATCTGCAATTTTACTTGTTGTTGGTGTTTTATTACATTCAGCGAAAGGTGAGGGGCTCGCAGGAATTGGTGGTTCGGCCCGATTATTTAATTCACAAAAAGGTCTTGAAGATGGATTGAGCAAATTTACAGCTATTATGGCTGTTATTTTTGTTGTGTCAGCTGGAGCTTTTGGTGTTTTTTTCTAATCGTTCTTTATTAATTCTTTTTGTTTCTTTTTTACTTTCATTTAATGTAATGGCCCAGGACATTCCAAATGTAAAATTATTTGAGCGGTTGATACCTAAATTAGATGCTCCTGAAACTGGATCAAAAGAAACTGAAGATCCAAAAGAATTAATCAATTCTATTAATATTAAAGGAAACGATTTTGTTGATACGGATGAAATTAAATATGANTTAACAATAAGAAAGGGCGATAAATACAATAAGTTAAAATTAAATAGAAATATACGACGTATTAAACAGTTAGGAATGTTTAAAACAGTTGACCATAAGGTTAAAAATACAAAAGATGGAAAGATTATTGATATCTTTTTAGAAGAGTTTCCTTTAGTTACAGATATTATATTTCAAGGGAATGATTTTTTTACTGATGATTATTTAAGAGAAATTATCANGTCAAAACCCGANTCACCATATAATTTGACATCCATAAAAAAAGATATTTTTAATATTGAAAAAATATATAAAGATGCAGGGCTTTTTAATGCAAAAATTTATAATGTTGTGGGCCCGAAAGAACAAAGTTCACCAATGACATTTTTTATTGCAGAAGGGTTGATAGAAGATATTATNATTACAGGTAACATTAAAACTCAAGATTACGTTATTTTACGAGAGATGGATATTAGGCCAGGTGATCCTATTAGAGATATCACACTCCAAAAAAATATTAGAAAAATATTTAATTTACAATATTTTGAAGAAGTTAATCCAGAAATTTATCCAGGAGATAAATCACATCAGTATATTTTAAAGCTTAACTTAAAGGAACGAGAAACGTCTGGTTCTTTTGCATTAGGTGGAGGATATTCACCTAATGTCGGGTTTAACTTATTTTCTGACTTGTATTGGGATAATGTTTTAGGTACAGGTAGAATGGTGATGTTAAAAGGTAATTTTGGTATTGCTAATTCTGATGGTGAAAATAAAAACTCGACATATCAATTTCGTTATACAGACCCTTGGGCTTTTGGTGAACGNCGCTCACTTTCATTACGAGCTTGGCTAACGCAAGGTTCTATTAGTTCTTATAGTCCGTTAACGTCTAACTTTTCTTATCGAAATGAATATCGTACCGGTTTTGATGCACTTACAAGTATCCCTCATAGTTATGATTTTCGTTCGTCTCATCGAATTAAGTTTGAAAGTGTAGAGTTGATGGATATTAACTATTTATATCAAATTTATAGTTATGAATTAGGGTTACTTTACGATAGGCGTAATTTAGCTATTAATACTACGGCGGGGNCGTTTTATCAGTTTTCAGTTGAAAAATCATTTACGATTGATTCAACTTCAATAAATTTTACTCAATATGATATAACCTATAAAAAGTTCTTTCCAACCTTTGAAAAGCAAACCATTGCGACTCGGTTAAAGTTAGGTTTCTTAGATGCTGTAGGCTTTGATAACGCTGATGTAATGACAGCTCAGCAATATTATGTTGGAGGCTCGAGAACGGTTAGAGGTTANCCTGATAATGATCCATTTGCTCGTGGAAATAAACAAGTAATTGCTTCCGTTGAATATAGATTTATTATTAATACTTCNTTATTCTTTTATTTTTTTGCTGATGCTGGGTATGCTTCTTATTTTAAAAATGATGAGGGTACCTGGGAAGCGAAAGATTATCGAAACTTTTCGCATTATAAAGTTGGAAAAGGTATAGGTGTCAATGTTACTATTCCTGGATTAGGACCTCTAAAATTAGATTATGGAATCGATGAAAATAACAGTGGTAAAGTACAATTTAACATTGGTTATTCTTTTTAAGCTGTACATAAGTCAATTATTTGATAAAATATGAATCAAATCATTAAGAGAGGTAGTTATATGTTATTTAAAAATTTTTTAATAGGCTTATTTGTATTATTAATGTCTTTTTCAGTTTCTGCATCCGAGATCATCGGTAAAGTGGATATGCAAATTTTATTTAAAGATTTAAAGCAGATTGCTAAATTTAAATCTAATATTGAAGAAAAACAAGCTGACTATCAAAAATTATTAGAAAAAAAAGAGCAAGAAATGGCTNAAGCAAGAGAAAAAAATAAATCTCCTGAACAGNTNCAAGCTTTAATNACNAAAGCTGANGAAGAATTNTTNCCAAANCAACAAGAAATGATGGAATTGCAAATGGCTTTTGAAAAAAATCTTAAGTTTGAAATTGANTCTATGTCNAANAAAATTGCTGAAGAGTATGGNTTAGAACTTGTTGTTAACAAGGAAGTTATCTTTTTTGGCGGTATGGATATTACGTCTATTCTTATTGAAAGAATAAACGAATCGTAATTTTTAGCTGAATTGAATCTTAAGTTACTTTCTGAAAAAATTGAAACTACATTATATGGTGATCCAGCTTTTGAGACTTTTTCACTAAAGTCTCTTTCAGAAGCTGGAGAATCAGATTTAANTTTAGTTTTAGAAGATAAGTTTATAAAATTAGCCTTGTCTTCAAANGCTAAAGCGTTTATTACACATAAAAAAATTGAAGGTTTATCCAATCAGCTTGTTGCTAAAAATTCGCGTAAGTCTTTGGCTTTAGCAATACAATTTTTTTACGCAGAAAAACTTTCGCTAAANTNTTCTATACAATCATTAAAACCTATTGCTGATTCAGCTAGGGTNTCTAAGCTGGCTAANATTGGACACTTTGTTTCAGTTGGGATTGATTCTTTTGTAGATGAGAATACTGTTTTAATGAATAATGTTTTTGTGGGGGATAATTGTAAAATTGGAAAAAATTGTGTNATCTATCCTAATGTTACTATATTAGCTGGATCTATTATTGGAGATAATTGTATTATTCATAGTGGTACTGTTATTGGTTCTGATGGATTTAGTTACGCACAAGATAATAACCTATATTTAAAAGTTCCTCATATTGGAATTGTTGAAATTGGTGATCAAGTTGAAATAGGATCAAATGTAGCTATAGATAGAGCATGCCTTGATAAAACAATTATAAAATCTGGATCGAAAATTGATAATTTAGTTCANATAGCACATAACTGTGATATTGGTTCGAATACGGCTATTGCTGCTCAGACNGGGATGACNGGTGGTACAAAAATTGGCGATAATGTNATGATTGCAGGGCACGTTGCTATAGATAATTCAGAAATAGGAAACAATGTGATAATATTGGGAAAATCAGGGGTTACAAAAGATATTTCACATAATTCAATGGTTTCAGGTTTTCCTGCTCGTGACCATAAAATTGAGTTAAAAGAAAAAGCTAGGTTAAAAAAACTTTTAAAGTGAGGTTAAGATGAAAAAATTACTATTTATTTTCTTTCTTTTATTACAGACTTTTATTTTTGCAGATGCTAGTTTAAATGGNCCCTCTGGATTGGTTACTATGCCAACAGCTCAATCTTTACATTACAAAGAATTTAATATTTCTTATGATTATCTTGGAAATATTGATAAATCTGAAAATAATTTGTGGAAATATAGTGTTAATTTAGGAACTTTTGAAAATTTAGAAATTGGTATTGTTGGTGGTGAAGTTCCTGAAGAAGGTGTCTTTTTAAATGTAAAATATTTTATTAGCGAAGGAAGTGAACGTCTTCCATTAACTTTTGCAACAGGATTTGAAAATTTAACTGCTAAAGCGGATTCTGCTTTTTATATAGTTGTTTCAAAAACATTACAATCAGACTTTCATATTCATGGTGGATTTAAAACTATTTTNGGTGAAGAGCTTGATCCTATGGCNATGTTTGGTTTAAATTANCAATTTAACGAGAAAATTGAGTTTTTAGGTGATTTGAATGGTGAAGAGCAAACTTATTTTGTAAATATTGGATCAAAATATCAGCTTTCTGATAATTTTAATATTCGTTTAAATATTGTTGATTTATTTCAAATTGGTGAAGAAGGTAGATTTATTACATTAGGACTTTCAACAAATAAGTTTTTATAACTATTTAAACTCTTCAAAAATAAATTGAAATTGTGTTACTATAACAAGTGAAATATGTACTTAGAATTAATAATCGAACAAAATAANGAAGAAGATTTTCAAGCAAAGTGTCCACTATTTCCCAAGTGTAAAGGACGGGGAGTTAATAAGGACGAAGCGATAAAGAAACTGTGTAAATCAATTTCTTCTTTCATTTCAAAACAAACATCTTCATTTATTCAAGAAAAGTTGCTTTCAAAAAATTATTCTGAAATAGTAATTGACCCTTCTAATAAAGATACTTTCCAACATAGAGTGATAAATTTAATGCAAGATTCAAAAAATAAAAATAGTCATAAGGTTTTCTTNAAATCTTTAAAACCGTTTTCTGATAATGATGTTTTTGGNAATTTTTCGTCTTCTAAGTTTAATTTTGATCATTCAAATGTTGAACGTTTGATGGATGAATTAGAGGAAGAAGAAGACGAGGATAACTTGCTCTTTGGCATATCTTTATGTCTCAATTAGATAACGAATTATCCACTATAAGACATAGTGCTGCTCATGTGTTAGCACAGGCTGTTCAGGTTTTTTATCCTAATGCAAAACTTGGAATTGGTCCTGCTATAGCTGATGGTTTTTACTATGATTTTGACTTAGATGAAACCTTAAATGATACAGATCTTGAAAAGATTGAAAAAGAAATGAATCGAATTATTGAAGAAAAACAATCCTTTAAACAGTATGATTTACCTAAAGAAAAAGCCTTAGATATTTTAAAAAATAGTAATCAAAATTATAAGTGTGAGCTTATTAAAGATCTTGATTTATCAGAGTATTCTTTTTATGAAAATGGTCCATTTGTTGATTTGTGTAAGGGACCTCATATTGAAACAACAGCACAAATTAAAGCTTTTAAACTATTACGTGTTTCAGGGGCTTACTGGAAAGGGTCTGAACAAAATAAAATGATGCAACGAATTTATGGGACTGCTTTTAATTCTTCAAAAGAGCTTAGATTGTATTTGAAAAAGTTAGAAGAAGCAAAAAAACGAGATCATCGACTTATTGGAAAAAAACTTAAATTGTTTAGTATTCAGGAAGAAATTGGTGGTGGTTTAGTTCTTTGGCATCCAAAGGGTGCATTAATACGAAATATTATTGAACAAGAATGGAAAGAGACTCATATTGAAAATGGATATCAGTTGATTAATACTCCTCATGTAGGTAAATCTGACTTATGGGAGACATCTGGACATCTTGAGTTTTATCAAGAAAACATGTTTGATAAAATGTCTGTTGAACATCAAGACTTTTTTTTGAAACCGATGAATTGCCCATTCCATATTATGATTTATAAAGATGAACAACATTCTTACCGTCAGCTTCCTATTCGTTATGCTGAATTAGGAACTGTGTATCGATTTGAGCGTTCTGGCGTTTTACATGGTTTAATGAGAGTTCGCGGTTTTACTCAAGATGATGCTCATATTATTTGTACTCCTGATCAGGTTCAAGATGAAATTAAGTTTGCCTTAGAGTTTTCTATCAATATGCTTAAAAAGTTTGGATTTAAAGATTTTAAGACATTTATCTCAACTAAACCGGAAGAAAAATCTGTGGGAGATCAAGCTTTATGGGATCAGGCTGAAGAGGCTTTAATTAGTGCTACTAAGGCTAGTAATGTAGAGTATGATATTGATGAGGGTGGGGGGGCTTTTTATGGCCCTAAAATTGATATAAAGATAAAAGATGCGATAGGTAGGGAATGGCAGTGCTCAACTATTCAGTTTGATTTTAACTTACCTGAACGATTTAATATGTCGTATGTTAATAATGAAGGTAATAAAGAACGTCCAATAATGATTCATCGGGCGTTGTTGGGTTCTTTGGAGCGATTTTTTGGTATTTTAATTGAGCACTATGAAGGTTGGTTTCCGTTATGGTTGGCTCCTGTACAATTAAAAATACTTACAGTTAACCCTTCAGTTGTTGAGTATGCTGAAACATTGACTTCTCAATTAAAGTCGAAGGGATTTCGAGTTGAATTGGATGCTACACAGGAAAAGATTGGGTTTAAAATACGAGAAAGTATCCATGAAAAAGTTCCTTACTTAGCTATTATTGGTGATAAGGAGCAAGAGTCCGAAACAATTACATTAAGGAATAAAAAAGAGAATATTGGTACTTTTTCAATAGATGAATTGGTAGGATTAATGAATAGACAGAAAGCTGAGGGTGTTTGACAATGGACTTTATAAATGATAAGCTACTTAACCTTTTTTGGGTGTTTAAATATATAATTAAAGGGGTATATGAAAAAAAATAAATTTGGAGGAAATCCTATAAAACATTATTACATTAACCAACGGATAAGAGCTAAAGAAGTTAGACTTATTGATCAAGATGGGACTCAAATTGGGGTTATGCCAATTAGGGAAGCGTTATCTAAAGCGGATGAACAAGGCCTAGACCTTATACAAATTACAAATCAATCTAATCCACCTATTTGCAAATTAGCCGATTATGGTCAGTTTATGTATCAGCAAAAAAAGAAAGATAAACAGCAAAAAAAGCATGGACAAGTTATAAAAGAAATAAAAATAAGTCATAAAATTTCAGATAATGATTATGAAACAAGATTAAACCAAGCGAAAAAGTTTTTGGATAAAAAACCTGAACAGCCTGTGCTAACACATGAGCAGCACTATGTCTTATAGTGGATAATTCGTTATCTAAT
>NZFK01000014.1 GCA_002690645.1 Rickettsiales bacterium | reverse complement strand
TTTTAGGTTGTGCTAAAAATTTGAAAACAGCTTCCGGTTTGGGTTTAGCTGTTATTTTTGTTTTAACGATTACAACGCCAGTAAATTGGGCTACCAATAACTTTTTGTTCAACAATCCATAAGATAAAAACGAGACTCATTATGATTAACATAAAAATAGAAATAGAATATAAAAATATCATTAAATTACCCTCCAGTTAATTTAATTCCGCTAAAACCCATAAACGCCATTGCTATTAAACCTGCAGTGATCATATTNATTGCAAAGCCATCTAGACCTTTTGGTAAGCTTGCATACTTCAATTTTTGAAGCACAGCTGAATACGTCACTATNGCTAAATACCACCCAATTNCAGAACTGAAACCAAAAACTGTAGATTCAACAAATGTATATTGTCGTTGTTCCATNAATAAAGAGGTTCCTAAGATAGCACAATTTACTGCAATTAAAGGTAAAAATATNCCTAAAGAAGTATAAAGTTGTGGTGAATACTTCTCCATTAACATTTCAACTAATTGAACTTGTGAAGCAATTACAGCAATGAAAGCAATAAAAACTAAAAAACTTAAATCACTNTCAGGATAACCCGCCCAGGCTAACGCCCCTGGTTTTAAAAAAAAGTTATTGATAGCCCAATTTACTGGCGTTGTAATCGTTAAAACAAAAATAACAGCTAAACCCAAACCGGAAGCTGTTTTCAAATTTTTAGCACAACCTAAAAATGAACACATCCCTAAAAATAATGCTAATAAAATATTATTAATAAAAATTGANTCAATAGCTAAATTTAATAAATGTTGAAACGACTCCATTATTAACTCCCTGATTTACCTGTTATTACGTTTTGAACCCATACCATTACACCAATTACAATGAATACNCCAGGTGGTAGGAGCATTAACCCCATATCAACATAACCAATATCATATAACAGTTGTGGAATAACTTTTATACCAAATAATGTTCCTGCTCCAAAAAGTTCTCTAAAAAAAGCAACAACTATNAAAATATATCCATAACCNATACCATTACCCAAACCATCCCACATTGATAGCCATGGTCCATTTGCAAGAGCAAAGGCTTCAGCTCTACCCATAATGATGCAATTTGTNATAATTAAACCTACAAANACACTTAATTGTTTACTAATATCAAACAAAAATGCTTGGAGAATTTGATCTGCAAGGATAACAAGCGTAGAAATTACAACAAGCTCAACAATAATTCTAATATTTTTGGGAATTACATTTCTCATAATTGACACTATTACATTAGAAAANGTTAATACTGCCGTCATAGCTAATACCATTACAATTGAAGGTATAATTTTAGTTGTTACAGCTAANGCAGAACAAATACCTANTACAGCTATGGAAATAGGATTGGCATCNATTAAAGGTTTTGCAAATGTTTTAAATTCTTNTGTTTTTGTAATATTCATAATTTAACCTCTAAGCCTTTTTGATAATGGTTCATAAGATTCTAATTGGACTTTTAAATCTCTAGCAATACCATCAGATGTNATTGTTGCNCCACTCATACCNTCNACATAATTTATTTGCTTTTTNTGTGGAACAGAATCNACAACTTTACCTTTTACAATTCCAATAGAGACAAATTGACCATTAATATCNGTAATTTTTTTACCAATNTATTGNTTTTGGAACCATGGCTTTTCGCATTCACCACCTAAACCTGGAGTTTCTTTATGACTGTAAACTGTCATTCCTACNACCGTNTCNCCGTCACCAGCTAGAGCTAAATAGCCATTAATATAGCTCCATAACCCATATGCACTAAAATGAATNGCATATTTTTCNATNTTTGATTCAGAACCAATTAAATAAATAGGATAATTGCTTTCTTGATNGGAAATNCCNCCATCTTTNTGCATGTATTTAACTTTAACATTATCTGCATATATAGATTCAATATCNTCAGNNGTNTANTTNTTATCTTCTTCAAGTAAAGCAAATGCTTTTAAAATATTTTTTTGTTGGTCAATTTGAGCATTTCTTACTTGCATATCTTTTAAACTTACACGAGCAAATGTAAGTGCAATACTACATGTAAGACACATAATTAAAGCAAATGAAAATGTTTTAAATGTATTAGATTGCATTCGGAATCCTCTTTTTAATTTGAGCTTGATAAACAACATGATCAATAAGTGGAGCAAATACATTCATTAATAATATAGATANCATCCAACCCTCTGGATATGCAGGATTAACAACCCTAATAATAATTCCAAGCACACCTATAAAAAAGCCATATATAAANCTAGAAAGCTCTAAACTTGGTGAAGAAACGGGATCTGTTGCCATAAAAACGGTTGCAAAAGCAAAACTNCCTAATGATAGTTGCCAAGCAGGNCCTAACCCTAAAAANGGTATAACATTCGGNCCAGCAATNGAATTAAAAATCAATGTCATTAACGTAGCACCAATTAAAGANCCTATCATTGTTCTCCAACTTCCTACATTAGTTAGNATTAAAANAGCNGCTCCAAAAAGAACACAAATCACAGATGTTTCTCCNATACTGCCTGGAATAAACCCTAAAAATGCATCTTGCANATTATAACCAGCATTCATTATAGATTCTTTAACGTTTTCACCCATTGGNGTAACTGCAGCNACACCTAAAGCTGTTGCCCCACTCCATCCGTCAACAAGTTTATCTTTAGATACGAGTAATTTNGTCCAAACTTCACCACTNATNGTTGCTGGATATGCAAAAAANACAAAAGCNCTTGCAGTTAACGCAGGATTTAAAAAATTTCGACCTGANCCACCAAAGACTTCTTTTCCAACAATTACACCAAAAGCAATACCTACNGCAGCTTGCCATAGTGGTAATGAAGCAGGCAACGTTAATGGGTATAAAATNCCAGTAACTAAAAACCCTTCATTGATTTCGTGTTTTCTNATTAGNGCAAATAAAACTTCTATTATTCCACCAACTGTATAAGACACTAAAATTAGCGGTAAAACATAACGTAAACCAGTNAATAAAACTGGGATCAAATCTAAACTTAAACCAGCTGCTTTGTGAGCCTGTAAACCTGAATTATAAATACCAAATAAAATACANGGAGTAAGGGCAATCATTACGATAGACATATATCGTTTTGTATCNANNGCATCTCTTACATGNACATTTGATTTAGTCGTTTCTTTTGTACTAAANAAAAAAGAAGCNCCAGCTTCATATAATGGATAAAGAGCTTCAANCTTACCACCTTTTTCAAAATGCTTTTCTTGAGAATTAACTAAATCTTTNAAAAACTTCATGCTGTTAGATCCTTATATAATTTATTTTTTGCATCAGTAAAAATNTTATCAATTTCAATTTTAGATGGACATACATACGTNTAAAGTCCTGTGNCGATAATATCAAGCAACCCATACTCAACTGCAGTTTCATAATCATNCACTTTCAACGCNTTCATAATTAATTGNGGNGCGCTTTCAACTGGACAAACTTTTTTACAATAACCACAAGAAATACAAGCTCTGTAGCCTCCATTTAATGANGTTGTTAGCTCCCAATCTTCTTTATCAAGAACAGCTGACAAATATGTTTTACTGTAAGTGGGNTTATCAAAACCTGGNCTAAAAAAAGTAAGCATTTCTTGCTCTTGCCCTTCTCTAATTAAGTGTATTGCGTAATCTTTNTACCCAAGGCCNTCTTCNAAAGAAACTCTATCTCCAGTTAAAACTCCACCACAAATCATTCTNCATGGCTCATCTCCANCAAGNTCANTTNTCATAAACTCTAAGCTTACACCTTCTCTTGTTTTTAAATAGCGAGGATTTGAAGCTAGNGCACCNGCNACAACAATNAGACGTTCAACAGGGTATTTACCAGATAAAAACAACTGCCCCATTCTAATTACATCTAAAGATCTAATTCCCCAAGACTTATTTTCTTCAGCGGATTTTTTATCATAAAATAAAAAGATACCTGGATCGTTTGCAGGGTAACAACCTCTTAATTTGTGCGTTACAACAGCTTGAACATTTTCACTCACTTCAGAATAATTATTTTCAGCAATTCCAACATTAACATTGTCAGTAAGACGATTAAGAACTTTAATACCAGCTAAAAACTCTGCTTCATATTCTTTTAAAAAAACTTCAGAATCTGGCATATGAGGCTCATCGTAATCGACTGTCACATAAATTGCTGGTGGCTCAATGTCTGCACCAGGAATATTTTTGAACGGATATTCTTCGAAGGAAGCCCACTGGCCACCATCAAATAAAGCTTTTCTTACTGTTTGTTTATCAAGTTTATCAATACTTGATATGTTAGTTGGTTTGATAACNTCTAAACTTTCTTCTGACTGATCTTTTTTAATAATGATACTTTGAATAGATCTTCTTTCACCTAAAACAACTTTATCAACAACACCAGCTGCGGGTGANAGAAAAACAACATGTTGTTGCTTNTTATCTGTGTAAAGAGGNGTTCCNATTTTCNCATTATCCCCTTCTTTAATAAGTAGCTTAACTTTGAAGTTTTTTATTCTTTTTGGATTAACAACAAAATAGTCAGGGTCTTCAAGTAAGTCTATCTTTTTTTCAGGTTGACCTTTAATTTTTAAATCGTATGTGTTTTTTACTTTAATTAACTTCATTTTCTTACTTCTTTCAAATTTATACAATTTTATAAAAAAACAGGTTTTTAGTAAAGCTTTATTTTATTCCGCTCTCTCCTAATTGCCCACAAGCAGCGGTAATATCTTGNCCTTTTTTGAAACGAATNGTTACTGGACAGCCTGATTCTTTTATTTTATCTCTTAANATTAATAATTTTTTTGTCGAAATTGGCTTAAANGGTATTTTTTCGTGAGGATTTAAATTAATTAAATTTATNTTAGCATCTAAAAACTTAGANAGGTTGATTAAACTATTCATATCATAGTCTGAATCATTTTCATTTTCTAACATTGTATATTCTAATGTTAATTTTCTATTATGTAATTGTTGATACTCTTTTAATACTTTAATAAATTCAATTAAAGGATTACGTAATTCAGTTGGCATAATTTTAATTCGCTTTAAAGGATCTGCAGAGCCTACCGAAAAAGCAAGATTTATATAATTTTCATCCTTAATCAATTGTTTGATCCCTTGAATATAACCAGATGTCGAAACTGTTATTTTTCGTCGACTTAAATTGTAAGACTCTTCTGAACATAAAAAATCGATCGCAGTGAATACATTTTTATAATTTAGTAATGGTTCACCCATACCCATAAACACAATATTAGAAATGGGATGACCAATTGAAAATGCATAAGTTACTTGAGCAATAATTTCAGCTGCACTTAACTGACGCTTAAATCCCATCACTCCTGTCAGACAGAATTTACAATCTACAGGACAACCCACTTGAGATGAAATACAGAGTGTATTATATGTTTTTTCTTTTAGAATGACACATTCAACGATTTTACCATCGTCTAAAGAACACATATTTTTAATTGCCAATTCTTCTTTTGATGTGATGCTCTCAACGAAACTAAACGGCCTAAAATCGATTAAATCATCAAGTTTTTTTCGATTATCTTTTGAAATATTATTCATTTTTTCAGGATTTACAACATGCTTTTTGTAAACCCAATCAAAAACTTGATTGGCAACAAACTTTTGAAATTGATTTTCGATTAAAAAATCTCTAAATTCATCTTTTTCAAATTGATAAAAGTACTTCTTAACTTTCATGCATGGATTATACACGAAATTGAACTTAAATGAAATTTAAAGTTTACTAACCCGGTGAAAGAATTTCTTCATCTTCTTGTTGATTGAAATTATTATTCACGTCTTTGCTTTGTTTTTGCGACGGAATAAAAGTTACAGAATCTTGAGGATTCTTGTTTGTGGTTGCATCAATAAAATTGTCGGAAGGTTCATCCATAAAATCAAAATGATTTAGTTTTTTTGTTGAATTTTTAGATTTTGAGTTTTTTGTGAACCCAAATAAGAAAGATAACCCGACTAAAACTTTAAATAATTTTGAAAACATAACTGAATTATATATTAGTTGTTTAAAAAATCAACTTTTGGTGTAATGATAGTAAAGAAATGAATTCCGATAAAATAGATATAGACAATATTAAGGAACTTACAAGAAAACTCGAGCAAAGTGTAGATAATGAATCTGTTCATTACTTAACTGAAATCCTTGAGAACTTAGTGCAATTTCAAGAATCTGGTCATATTCCTAGTGATTTAAGACTTATCAAAACAACTGTTTCTGAAATGATTCAATCATTTAAAGTCTTTAAACCCTATAGAAATGTCAGGAAAGTATGTATTTTTGGCTCAGCTAGAACGAAACCAGATCATCCTAATTATGCATTAGCTGAACAAACCGCAAAAAAGTTACATGACTCTGGCTATCTAACAATAACGGGTGCTGGCCCTGGTATTATGGAAGCTGGTAATAAAGGAGCCCCTGAAGGTGAAAGTTTTGGACTTAATATTATTCTTCCTTTTGAACAAGAACCTAACGCCTTTATTAAAGGTTCCGATCGACTATTATCGTATAATTATTTTTTCACAAGAAAATTAATTTTTGTCAAAGAATCTGATGCGATTGTTTTATTTCCAGGCGGATTTGGAACACAAGATGAAGGATTTGAAGTTTTAACTTTAATTCAAACTGGATGTTGCTCACCAAGACCTTTTATTTTACTTAACCATCCTAAAAGCGATTATTGGGCTTCTTGGAAAAATTATGTTCAAACCCAGTTACTTGATAGAGGATATATCTGTGCTGAAGATATTGACCTAATTCAAGAAGCTAAATCCGTTGATGATATCATCACTATTATTAATAACTTTTACTCTACTTATCACTCTATTGCTTACTATGATGACAATACTTGTATCCGTTTAAATAAACCCTTAGAGCCTAAAACTTTAGATGCTATTAACACAGAATTTAATGATATTTTACTGAGTGGAAAATATATTGTAACTGATTCAAATGCTNTAAAAGGTGAACGNAATCTTTTTATAGAAAAACCTCGACTTATATTTAATTTTAATAAAATTAAATATGGAAGAATTTGTACACTGATAAANTTTATCAACAAACACTCATAATTTTTTTTAATTCTATTTTTATACTGTAAGTAATATTGAATTTTATATATACTAATATGAGTACATTTCTGGAGGGCAATTATGATTTTTTCTTTATTTTTAAAAGGTGGTCCTATAATGTTTCTTCTTCTTTTATGTTCCATTCTTGGGGTGTATATTGTTGCTGAACGTATATTATTTTTTAATTTCCATTTTAAAGAAGCTGATAAATCTATCGATATTGTTAAAAAGAAGTTAATGACTGATGGTATTAATGAAACACTTCAAATGTTAAGAACAAAACGAAATATTGTTTTGAGATCTATGTATCAAGCTATTCGTCTTTCGAGTAAAGANCATTATGAAATCTCAGATGGTATAAAAGAAGCTGTCTACTTACAGATACCAAAAATAGAACGCTTGATGTCAGTTTTATCTAGCATAATAACAGTTGCTCCCATTTTAGGGTTAACAGGAACTGTTCTTGGTCTTATGGATATTTTCAATGTTATATCAGGCGGTGGAATTGGTGATGCAAGTTTGCTTTCTTCTGGTATTGCAGAAGCTTTAATTACTACTGTTACAGGGCTTTTGATTGTTGTTCCCTTTATATTCGTTTTTCAATATTTAACCCAAAAGATTGAAGAATATATCATGTTAATTGAACGGACATGTTACGATATTATTGCTTTTTGTAATCATAACAGCGCTGTAAANCAATAATAACAATGATCACACGACGAAAGAAACTTAATGCTAGACTTGAATTAGCTCCAATAATTGATATTGTTTTTATTTTATTNATATTTTTTGCTGTTAGCACAACTTTATTAACCAATAAACAAGGAATTAAACTTGATTTACCCACAGCCGAAAGTACAGAAAAAAANCCTAAGGGTATTGTTTTATCCGTTGATAAAAATAAACAAGTTTTTATTGAAGAAGANGCAATTACATTTGAAAATTTACAACCTCAGCTNAATGCNTTAATCAAAGCGGATCCTGAAACTCAGATTATTTTAAATATCGATCAATCTATTACTTACGATTATGTTATCGCTGTTTTAGACCAAGTAAAATTAGCAGGATGTTACAACATTGCTTTACAAGCTGAAAAGAAAATTATCCAATAAAAAAAGATGAAATCTGAAAAGCAGATTCATTTATATTCTCTTGGAATCACAGTTTTTATTCATATTATACTGCTTATCATTCCTTTACGAAATCATATTCAAAAGATTAGCAAGGAAACTGTACCTGACCCCATTCCAGTTCAATATATTGTTAAAAAGACTATCATAAAAAAACCAAAACCTATTCCNCCTCCCAAAAAAGAAATAAAAATCAAGAAAAAAACACCTTCTCCTAAACCAGAACCTAAACCACCACAACCTACTTCACTTCCTGGTGATCGTAAATTTGCTGAAGTTTCAAAATCAATTGCTCCATTTTATCCAAAAGATGCTATTAATAATCTATATGAAGGAACTATTATTTTAGATGTAACAATAGATGATTCTGGGCAGGTTAAAGGTATTAACATAAAACGATCTTCCGGATATGATATTTTAGATCAAGCATTTATTAATTCTGTCAAAAATGACTACCAATTTAAAAGTAAACGCGTAATGGGTGAAAATAAAACAGATACCATAACTTTAAAATATACCTTTGAATTATGAAAAAAATAATTTTATTGATTTTATCTATTNCTATTTTAATTTCTTCTTTTAGTTATGCTGAAAATCATTCAGCTACNTATACTTTATCTAATGAGTTCATCTCTATTATAGTAAACAATCAAGATGCAATTGGCCGATTTGCTCTTGAAACNACAGGAGGAGATCCAAGNCATNTAGATGATGATAATAGTAGCCTTATTTATGGACGCCCGATTCCATGGACATCATACACAACAATTTTAATCGATAATGANGCCTATATTTTTGGGAACCCTGGAAAACGCTTACTNCGAAGACTTCAAAAAGAGATTAAATTTGGACAATTTTTATCTCAACATCAAACAGAAGATTCGATTATAACATCCTTTAAATTTGATGATATTTTAGTTCGACAAACTTTAACTTTTTATCGAAACCCTAATACAAATGTTAAAGACTCAGCTTTAATACGGTACGATGTTTTAAATCAATCAGATACTGTTTCGCATAATGTTGGCATTCGAATCATGTTAGATACNAAGTTNGGTCAAAATGANGGCTCTCCTTTAAGAATGGGTCCTGAATCTGTACGTGAAGAAAAACTATATCCTGCAAATACTCTTTACGATTATTGGATGGCTTTTGATAATATTGTAAGTCCAAANATTGTTGCTCAAGGATTGTTAAAAGATGCATCGAATCAACTTACTTTTCCTGATAAGCTTTATTTAGCTAATTGGGGAACACTTGTTGACGAACCTTGGGATATTGATTACCAGGTAGGACGGTCATTTATACGAAAAGGTGAGCAAGAAAAAGACACCGCACTAGGNATTTATTTTGAACCCGTAGTAATAGAACCTAATCAAAATCATTTTGTTCAAACAGTTTATGGGTTAGGTGGACTAAGCTTATCACCAGGGAAACTAGCTGTAGGGTTATCTATGCCGCAAGAATTACCTGCGGGCTTTCCAGATACATTTCTTATTCAAGGCTATGTGTTAAATACGGGGGCGTANAAGTCTCACGATACTAAGATTACATTTGAGCTAGGAAAAGATATTCTACCGATTGAAAATGGTCTTATTTCAACCTTTAACATTTTAGATGTAGGTCAACAAATACAAATTCCACTTGTTACCAAGCTTTCAGAAACTGCCTCATCAGGCAAAGTTCCTATCACATTAAAAGTTGACTCTTCAACCTATNAAGAAAATGCTTTAACACGGCATATTACACTTATTCCTCGGTTGACTTTAGACTTTACACTTAACCCNATTGAAACAGTCGATTATGAAAAACATCATCTTGCNCTTGTATCTGGCTTTATACAAAACACATCTACTAAAAAAATNACAAAAATTAAAACTGATTTATNGTTGCCTCCAGGATTATCGTTTCCAGATTATGAATCTAAACAAAAGAGGCTTCCTATTTTAGAGCCNGGGCAGCGTGTTNACCTNAATTGGACCGTTTCTATTGATGAATTTAATCCAAAATATGAGTTAATTTTTTCAACTAATTCAGCTTATACAAAACAAAAAAATTACAAAGAGAATTTATTTNTTACNCAAGATAAAGGNTATCGNNTNTTAAATAGTCAATCGGAACTTGNNCCNAANGANAACTTTTNCTTGAGGCTTGATAGCTATCGTGAAAAAGCTTTAGAAAATGTAAANATCAANCTTGAATTTAATCCTGAACATTTAGCATTTCAGCGGCTTTCAGCTCAAAAAAGNACAAGAGACACTATCAATAANCCAGAAACGATGATTCTTAACTCTAACTCAATAGAATTGATTGGAATAACAACTAAACAAGATAAAGATACTTTGTTACGATTAGCTAAGTTTCACTTTAAAGCTTTAAAACCTGGAGTGACTGAAGTTTTATTATATGTTGATAATACGTTTTTATTTACCTTTCCAATTCAAATTGAAAAGGAACTAAAAAAATAGGAGGTTATGATGAAAAAACTTTTATGGTTACTATTTATATTATGTTGTTTTTCAATTTCNATCTTTGGACAAAATATTGCTGATGTATCACCTGGAGATCGTTCTTATTCTCCAATTAAAAGTAGTGTTAAAAAAGGATATTTATCACTTTATTCCGATAATACTTTTCGACCTGATCAGTCTTTGACACGAAAGGAAGTCGCAATAATGCTTGATCAAATCTTAAAGTATGTCGATAGTAATAAACTATCTATAAGTTCAGCGGATATTCAAGACCTNAATCGTTTGTCACAAACATTTAGAGAATCATTTGTTAATATTGAAAGTAATGTTATAACACTGAATGACCTAACCACTGATTTAGTAGAAGAACAACAAACAATCCAATATGATTTAACCGAATATCATCAAACAGTAAAAAGCCTGAAAGAGCAAAATCAATATTTATGGGTAGGAATTGGTGTTGCTGCCGTTTTAGGAATATTATTTTAAGATGACAGTAGAACATAAGACATCGCTTTTAATTGATGATTTAATTAAAACCAATAAAATTGTAAACGGATATGTTTTTTATGGGTCTGATGCAACTATCTTAAGAAAAACCTCTTTTTATCTAGTTGAACAGTTTTTTTCGCAAGATAGCCCTATCACATTAAATGAAGAAAATATTACCAATATTCCAGATTTACTCTACTTTTCAACAGAAGCAAGTTCAATTAAGGTTGATGACATCCAATTTATTCAAAATCGAATCAAATATGGTCCGTCTGTATACAAACGACTATTTGTTATCATTGACCAAGCTGATTTACTCACAGTTCAAGCTGCAAATGCTTTTTTAAAGACACTTGAGGAACCTTTGGATAATATTTCATTTCTGTTATTAACCACTCGATTTAAACAATTAATCCCAACAATTCGATCTCGTTGCCAACATTTGTATATTGGTGAAAACCAAGAATTTAAACTTGATTTTAAATTTGATGACCCTACTACTAATACTCTAGATTTATTATCTTTTTCTGATTTTATTCAATTAGATCAACTTGATAAATTTAATCATATAGAAATTATTGCTAAAGATAAGCCTATTGCTAAACAACAAATTGATTATTGGATAAAAACAGCCTTTGAAAAACATCATAATGACTTTGTCTTTAAGTTACTTGATATTCGAAATCGATTAGAATTTAATGTAAATGTTAGATTACAACTTGAACAACTTATTTTATAAAGCTATTGCTCTAACATAAAAGAGGCTAACTCCCCGATCTCACATTGAATTAAATGATCTGCTAAATGATCGTATGGCGTTGATTCACGATTGATTATTGCTAGATTTATATTGTTTGATTTGGCAATAACTGGAAAAGATGCNGCNGGCTGAACNACAAGAGAAGAGCCAACTACAATAAATAAATCAGCGTTTAATGTCCATTCTCTGGCCTGAAACATTGATGATTCATCCATTGGCTGACCAAATGAAATCGTTGCAGATTTCAAAAAACCGTCACATTCATCGCACTTAGGTGGATTTTCCAGAGATGACTTGTCTTCATAAAATGGCTTTCCATCCCAACGCTTTTTACACTCTAAACAAATAACTTCCCGATCTGTACCATGAATTTCAATAAATTTTTGAGGACTATGCCCAACAATTCGGTGTAGCCCATCAATATTTTGAGTAATTAGTCCCAAAAGCTTATTTTCTTTTTCAAGACTATATATCCACTCATGGCCAATATTAGGCTTTACATCTTGATATAAATCAAATGACTCAATTTTTATTTTCCAATATCGTTTTCTCGCCTCGTGGCTTGATATAAAATCTGAATAATATACTGGTTTATATTTCGTCCAAACACCATTTGGACTGCGATAGTCAGGAACCCCAGANTCTGTACTCAATCCCGCACCCACGAAAACAACAATATTAGAGGCCTTTTCAACATCTTTTTTGAATAATTTAAAATCGTTGTGAACCATTTTACTACTCTAGTAGAATATTATATTTTTGGATCTTACTGTAAAGTGTTGTTCTCGACACACCAAGTGCTTTTGCAATTTGCATAATATTTCCTTTTTTTACTTTCAATGCATTTTCAATAGCTCTTTTTTCAATTTCATCTAAAGTGACTATTTCTTCTAACTCTTCATTATTCGCTGAAGGTAATAAATTTANCTTAGCTTGCTTTAAGTTTTGATACGTTTGACCTGGCTGCATACTCAGTAATGCAGATGATATGGGCTGACCTTGAGCTAAAACGACTGTTCGCTGTATGCAGTTTTCAAGCTCCCTTATATTTCCTTCCCACGATTGATTTAACAAAAATTGTTTCCCATCTGTAGTAAGAATTGGTTTTTTTACATTAAATTGGAGTGCATACTTTTCAATAAAATGATTCGCGAGCTCCACAACGTCATTATTTCTATCTCTTAAAGGGGGCACACTGATTGGAAAAACATTTAAACGATAAAATAAATCTAATCGAAAAAGCTTTTCATCTACAAGACTTTTTAATGATCGGTTAGATGCTGCGATAATGCGGACATCGATTGGAATTATATTAGACCCACCCACTCGCTGAATTTCTTTATTTTGAAGTACTCTTANCAACTTTACCTGTAAATCTAAGGGTAACTCCCCTATTTCATCTAAAAATAACGTCCCTTCATGAGCCAATTCAAACTTACCAATGCGTTGTGAATCAGCACCCGTAAACGCACCTTTTTCGTGCCCAAACAATTCTGATTCTATGAGTTCTCTTGGTATTGCTCCACAATTAATTGCTATAAATGGCTTTTTTTTACGCTTTGAATTTGAATGAACAATAGTTGCAATTAAATCTTTTCCAGTCCCACTTTCACCTTCAAGTAATACAGTTAAATCGTTTTCTAATACCAGTCCAATGGCTTTGAACACTTCATTAATAGCGACTGATGACCCTATCAATTTTCCTTCAAGATCTAAATTATGTGTTTGTAAATATTGGATTTGCTGACTTTGNCGAGAAATAAGTTTTTCATTTTCAATTGAATACATTTCAAAAGTTAAAATTCCTAAAATATCTAAAACTTGCTCAAGTTTAACTAATTCATGTTTTTCATCTTCTTTTTTTGCTTCAGTCGCTAACTCATTTAAACTTGTTTTAAGTGCATAAATTAATAAGGCTGTATCTTTAGTAGAAAAGCCTCCTTCACTTTGATCTTTAATTATGTGATGCCATAAACTTAGTACAGGTTCGACTGTTTCTTTAGAGAAATTAGGAATTTTTTTAGACTCCAAAGCGCCAAAAACTTGATTTAAAAATAAGTTAGAATAATTTGACAAATTACCTTTATTTTTCAGGGTAGTTGATGAAAAACGAGGGTTTTCTAATAATTCTTTTTGCCATCGATCTAAAATGGTTTGCTTTTTATCTTTGTAAATTGATATTTTTTGATCTTTTTTTACCATAGTGTTCAATTATTATACACTTTAAAGCTGATTAGTTAAACATTTAATGAAAGAAGTTTATTATAGTCTTTAGTCAAAATTAAAAAATCTTAAACTATTTATACAAACTTTTCGATTGATTCCACAAAGTATCTTGGTTGGCCCACTCTGTTAATGACTTCAGTGGTATCTAGATAATGACCTATTCCTGTTTCTTTTACCCAACAGGCTGAAATCCCGATATGCTTACCCATATTTACAACGTTTTCCACATTATCATCAAAAAAACAAATTCCATCATCAACTAAAATGTTATTTTCCTTCATAACAATTTCGACTACTTTAGAAAAATTATTAAAGGGCTTACCAAACCATGTTATAGGTCGATTAATTGCTTTTTCAATTTTTTCAGCATAAAGACCTACTACAGGATGAAGACCTGTTTTCCCAACAACATAGCGGTCAGGATTACAACAAATAATAGCTATATTAGGGTTTTCTTTTGCNTGCTGAATAATGTCATCGATTAAGGNNTCCGAATAATGATTTAAAAAAGCAGCCAGCATAATTATGTCAGATTCAGCTAAATTTTTGGTAATTTTTTTACAGCCGGCTTCTATAAAATAAGGCTCGGATGTATGCTCTCCAAGTAAATAGATTGTTTTATTTTTTAATAATGAGCTTATTTCTTTATTATATTTAACAGCACCTGACGAAATAATATTTTTTTCAGGTATATGAATATTACTTTGAGCTAATCGTTCTGTAATATATGTTGGATACATATAAGAATTATTCGTTACTAAAAAGAAATTAGCTCTTTCTTGGCAAGCTTTTATGACGGCCTGAACATTATTAACAATTCCACCATCTGTGTAAACAACACCGGCGGCATCAAATAAATANGTATGAAATTGATCGAAACTATTTTTTGTTANCTTNATCATGACATAATCCTAAAATCGTTATATGGTGCTGAAAAAGGCTGTTTTGTAACTTTTACATCAGTAACATTTGCATTTTCAGGACCTTTATTACACCACTCTATCACAGATTGAACATTACTATCTGAACCCTGTAGAATAATTTCTACTGTTCCATTAGGGCAGTTTCTCACCCAGCCATTCACATTATTCTGATCAGCAATTTTTTTTGTACTTGCTCGAAAAAAAACACCCTGAACCATACCTGAAATAATTATATGAACTTCGATCATGTCAAAATTAAATCACATTTTGCTGCTAATATAAAATCATTTTCTGTTAAATCATTTACTTTATGAGTATAAATAACAACCAGAACTTTACCCCAAATTAATGTAATATCAGGATGATGTCCTTCATTTTCTGCGAGTGCTCCGAGCTTATTTGTAAAATCAAGTCCTTGTTTAAAATTTTTAAATTTATACTCTCTTTTAAGTTTGTTCGATTCAATAACCCATTCTTCAGATAATTCAGAAAAAAAATGACGTTGTTCATCTTTACTTAACGCGTGTTCTTCACCCTCACAAGCCTGACATTTTTTTTCAATTAACTTTGTCATATTTTCTTTATACACAAAAATATTACATTATAATCATTTTTCAACATAAGTTTGAACAGCCTTTACATAATATTTTGGAAACGCATTANTGATTTTAACAAGCGCAGCTTCAGAATCAGTTTTATTTGNAAAAGGAACAAAAAATGTAGCTCCTGACCCAGTCATGTGTAAATTATAGTTAAATATTGATTTAAAGCTATTATAGAAGTCTTTTACTTCATNATAGCTATTAAGAGTTGCTTTCATTAACATATTTTCACCAACGTAATTGTTTAGAACCTGTTTTTTTTCTTCTTCTGTAGGTTCTATTAATTTTAATGCGTCAAATGATTTGTATACTTTTTTGGTTTCGCAATGGCTATTTGGATTTATTAAAATATAATAATTTATTTCTTTTGTAGGTAGTGGTGTTATCTTTTCTCCNATACCTTCAACTAATGCTGTAGTGTTTTTTAAAAAAAAAGGGACATCAGCTCCAATTTTTATGGCAATGTCACTCAAATCTAATTGCTTTTTGATCTCTTCAAAATTAGCGGATAAAAACATGATAAATGTCGCTGCATTACTNCTTGANCCGCCCATCCCAGAGCCAAGTGGAATTTGTTTTTTTATGTGAACATTAATATCAGTATTAATATATTCTTTATAAAAGTTGAACACTTTGAACAAAATATTAGTTTCATTTGTTGGAAAATCAATTCCTTCTCCAGTGATTAATAATCTAGGTTTTGTAGATTTTTCTGATGAAAAAATTAATTCATCAACTAAAGATACTTTTTGAAAAATAGAATAAATATTGTGATAATTTTGCTTATTTAATGGATAAACTAGTAAAGATAGGTTGATTTTGGCAGGGGAAAAATAAACGGATTTCATTTATTTCTCCCCTGTAATTATTTATTTAGATTGATTTTCTGGTGATGGGTTACCAGAATTAGCTTGTTCTTTAGGTTGATTTTCTACTAATTCATATTTGTCCTTAATAGAATTATAGTAATTTAACCTAGCTTGATTAGTCTTTTGAACAACTAGTTCATTTGCTAAAATTTCTTTCACTTCATCATAAGATCGTGCTGGCACTGATCTAATATCATTTAACTTAACGATATGCCAACCCANCTCTGATTGAATAGGTTTTGCAAAAAAACCACTTTTCTTTAAAGAAAATGATACATTTTCAATTTCAGCTAAAATAGTGCCTTTTCTTATATATCCAATTTGACCACCATTTTTTGCAGATGGCGTATGTATTGATTTTGATTTGGCTAAATCATCAAACTTTGCTGACCCATTATAAAGCTGATTATAAAGTTTATCTGCTTCATCTTTTGAAGCAACAAGAATATGAGAAATGCTTCTTTCTTCAGCAGCTTGAAACAGTTTGATGTTATCGTTATATAATTTTACAGCTTCTTCGTTTGTAACCTGAATTGTTGTGTCTGCTTTTTGTCGAAGTAAGAAATCAACATACGTTTGTTTCTTTTGAAACTCATACTGTTGTTCTAACCGTTCTAAAATCTTTTTAAAGTCTTCATTTTCCTCAATTTCTTCGGATAAAGCTTCTTGGAAAATAATTTCTTTTTGAACGGATTCATTTAACACTCTTGTAATCACTTGTTGCTGATTTTCTTGTGTGATTTGTCGTCTTGTCTCTAATGGTAAATTTTGAATNCCAATTTCAATATCTTTGTTGGAAATATAATTTCCACCCACTTTAAGTAACCAGTTTTCAGGCTTTTCTGCTGGTAATTCAGAACATGCAAANAGCAATGTTAATAATAATACAGGTAACGTCATGTAAAATGATTTCATATTCATATTTCCTCCAGTGATAAATATGTGTTTAATAGTATACTTAAAAACACACTAATTCAAGGACATTATATGATCTATTTCGAGTTTAAAGGTAATTGAAACGGATTAATCAAATAGTCTTAATAGATTTATTCTATTTTGATTATCNATTTTTTCAATTTTNACGTTAACTTTTTCACCCATCTTCAAAAAGTCTTCAACGTTTTCNACACGCTCTTTGGCTATTTTTGAAATATGGAGTAAGCCTTCTTTTCCTGGACAAATTTCAACAAAAGCTCCAAAGCTTACTATTTTAACAACTTTACCTTCATACTCTTCACCTTCTTCAGGATCTTTAGTGATAGCTGTAACTAACTGAATAGCTTTATCCAATTCATCTGAATTCTTTGAAGATACATTTACTTCTCCCGTACTACCATCTAAAACAACAACAGTAGCGCCAGACTCTTCTTCGATTGATCTTATTGTTTTACCACCACTTCCAATCAACGCTCCTACTTTATCTGGAGGAATAAACATTGAATGAATTCTAGGAGCATTTGGAGAAATACTTTCTCTAGATGTTGATAAAGATTGATTCATTATATTTAANATTTCAAAACGNGCATCTTTTGCTTGGCTTAACGCGTTTATCATAATTTCTTTTGATAAACCTTCTATTTTAATATCTAACTGTAATGCCGTAATTCCATCTTTTGTTCCAGCTACTTTGAAATCCATATCTCCATAATGGTCTTCTAAACCTTGAATATCAGTTAANACTATATAATCACTTCCATCCATTAATAATCCCATTGCGATTCCAGCCACTGGTGCTTTTATAGGAACACCACAGTCCATTAACGATAAGGAACCTGAACAAACTGATGCCATTGATGAGGACCCATTTGATTCAAGAATTTCCGAAACTATTCGTATTGTATAAGGATACTCAGCCATATTAGGTAATACATTTTTTAAAGCACGTTCTGCTAATGCTCCATGCCCTAACTCTCTTCTACCCGTCGCTAACCGTCCGGTTTCTCCAACAGAATATGGAGGGAAGTTGTAATGGAAAAAATAATTACTTTTTTTCAGGTCATCTAAGCCATCTAATAACTGCATATCATCTGCAGTACCTAAAGTAACAATACCAAGACTTTGAGTTTCTCCACGTGTAAATAAAGCAGACCCATGAGTCGCTGGCAATAAAGAAACTTCAGTAGCTATAGGTCTGATTTCAGTTGGCTTTCGGCCATCAACTCTGATTTTTTTACTAATAATTAATTTTCTAATTTTATCTTTTTTTAATTTATTAAACGCCGCCAACACTAAATTAGCATTACCGTCATCTTCATTAATAAACTCATTCTTAACTTCATCTTCGATACTCGATAATAAATTTTCAACTTCTTTTTTTGATTTTCCAATTAAACTATCTTCAATTTTCTGACCTAAGAAAGTATTAATCTTTTCTTCATAAATAGCTTTTTCAGGATTTGGCGCTGCAATTTCAGCTTTTTGCTTACCTGCATCTTTTACCAAAATATCTTGGGAAGAGATCATATTTTTAATTTCTTCATGACCAAAAAATAAAGCATCAACAATAGTTTCTTCAGAAACTTCTTTTGCATCAGCTTCTACCATTAAAATAGCATCTTTTGAACCAGCTATCATAACATCCATATCACTTTGTTCTAATTGCTCAGGNGATGGATTTGCAATAAAGTTGCCATCTATTCTACCTACTTGAACTGCTCCGATTGGGCCGTTAAATGGAATGTCTGAGATGCTTAATGCAGCCGACGCCGCTAAAGCAGCTAATGGTTCATAAGATACTGTCGGATCATAAGATAGAACAGTTATTATTATTTGAATGTCATTATGAAAGTTTTTAGGAAATGTAGGTCTTAACGGTCTATCAATAAGTCTCGCTAATAATGTTGCGTCAGTTGAAGGTCTTGCTTCTCTTTTAAAAAACCCACCTGGTATTTTACCTGCAGCATACATTTTTTCTACAACTTCGATAGTTAAAGGTAGAAAATCAATACCTTCTTTTGGTTCTTTTGACATAACAGCAGTAGCTAGTAAAACTGTTCGTCCCGCAGTTAATAAGATTGATCCATTGGCTTGTTTTGCTAATTTACCTGTTTCTAATTTAACGTTTGTATTACCAATAGTAAATTCTACTTTATTTTCTTTAAATTCCATTTAAGCACCCAACTTTTTTATTTTTTTTATTCGAAATTATTTTAACTTGAGTTTCTTTTTTAGCTTAATGAAATTTTCTGAATTTTTACTTTCTAAATACTTCGCTAACTTTCTTCTTCTACCTACAAGTTTCAATAATCCATTACGTGTATGATGATCTTTTTTATGTTTTTTTAAATGTTCAACTAAGTAATTTATTCTGTGTGTTAACAATGCAAATTGAACTTCGCAAGACCCCTGGTCTTTTTCGCTTAGTTGGTATTTTTTTATAATTTCTTCTTTTTTTATATCTCCGATAGAGCCCATTTATATCTCCTAATTGCTTTCAATACTATTTTTAGGCTGTGATAATATCATACTGAAAGTCAATAATTCAAGGTATAGACTCATTTAAATGAAAAATCCTTTAAAAAGAGAACAAACCCTTTTATAATCAGACAACTATTGAGGAGATGTAATGGCAATTTTAGATTTAATAACTATACCAAACCCAGTTTTAACACAAGAATGTGAGAAAATAACAACGTTTGACGACAATCTTAAACAATTTGTAAATGACATGTTTGAGACAATGTATAAACATCAGGGAATTGGTTTAGCTGCGCCACAAGTTGGAATTCTAGAACGGTTATGCATTTGCGAGTACGATAAAGATAAATTGGTGTTAATAAATCCAGAAATAATCGAAAAAGGTGAGGAAATTTTATCTGAAGAAGCTTGCTTAAGTATTCCAGATACTTTAGTTGAAGTTTCTCGCTTTAAAACTATTAAGGTAAAAGCACAAACCGTAGAAGGAATAGAATTTATGGTTGATGCTACTGGAATGATGGCAATTATCATACAACATGAAATGGATCATCTGAATGGCGTATTAATTACTTCAAAAGGAAATATAATAAAAGGACAATAATTATGCAAATTATAAAAATGAAATCAAAAGTTGCTTACATCCGTGTTACAAATAGAAGTGTTTATTATGATGGAAGCTTAGGTATTGATGAAGATATCATGGCCAAAGCAAATATCGCTGAACACGAACAAGTTCATGTTTTAAATGTTACAAATAATGAACGTTTTATAACGTATGCAATCAAAGAACCAGCTGGATCAAAAAATATTTGTTTATATGGACCTGCTGCAAATAAAGGTAGTATTAACGATGAACTTGTTATCCTAACTTATTGCTCTGTTGATCCTACAGAAGAGGTTAATCCTGTTGTGTTAAATTATAGACAGCAATAATGACCATTGAACCACGTACCTTTACATATAATGAGGATGGAGATGCCACAATTGCGGGCATACGAATTTCTGATTTAGCTGAGAACTATGGTTCACCTCTTTATATTTTAGACGAAGAAACTCTTCATTATAACTGCGATTTATACCTAGATAATTTAAAAAAACATTACAAAAACTCTAAAGTTTTATATGCTGGAAAAGCAAACTTAAATCTTGCAATTGCTCAATTTATAAATAACAAAAAGATGTGCTTAGATGTTTCTTCAGGTGGAGAACTCTACACGGCTTTGCAAGCTGGATTTAATACAAAAAATATCTATTTTCATGGAAACAATAAATCTTTAAAAGAGTTAGACTTGGCTATTCATGAAAATATTTCACTTATTATTGATAATGAACATGAATTAGATAATATTATTTCTATTGTTGATTCTAANAAACAAAAAAATCGTGTTCCCATTATGATTCGATTAAAACCAGAAATTGAAGCACACACACATGATTATATTAAAACNGGACAATTGGACTCAAAATTTGGAATTGAACGGCAAGACTTATTAGCTATCGCAAAACGAATTGATGACCATCCCGGTTTACTTTTTCTAGGAATTCATAGCCACATAGGTTCTCAAATTTTTGATGTTCAGCCTTACATTGATCTTGTCGATATCTTGCTTGAAGCAGTATTGGAGCTTAAACAACATAATATTTCTATAACTGAACTTAATATTGGTGGAGGAATTGGAATTTCTTATATCAAATCGGATTCACCACCCGATATGGGTCAGTTTATTAGCTCAGTGACCAAACTTATAAAAGAAAAATTTAANGAGCACCAGCTCACTCTTCCTACTCTCCTTTTCGAACCTGGACGATCTATCATTGGTAATGCAGGAATAACCTTGTATAAGGTTGGTGCAATTAAAGAAATTAAAAATGTTAAAACTTATTTATTTGTTGATGGGGGTATGGCTGATAATCCACGGCCTATGATGTATAACTCTGAATATGTCTTCACTNTCGCAAAAAAGAAAAAGGCTACAACAACATATTCCATTGCAGGAAAGTTTTGTGAGTCGTCAGATATCCTTGCAGAAAATATAACACTGCCANCTTGTCAAACTGACGATATTATTATTGTCTTTGGTACNGGGGCCTATAATTATTCTATGGCTTCAAATTACAATAGATACTGTAGACCTGGAATGATCTTAGTCAATGATAATGAAGCAAAAGAGATTGTTCAAAGAGAATCTTATTTAGATTTAACTCGTTTAGATTTGCCATTAGATGGGTAGTCTTTAAAAAAATTTAAGGGGAATAAGCCAAAGATGTTTTTTTCAGAACTTATTACATTTTCAAAGCCNTTTTTAACTTTCTTAGATGTTTTTCTTGTCTATTTATTAATCTACAGGGTTTTGACATGGTTAAAAGGTACTCATGCATTTGATTTAATTAAAGGATTGTTAGTTATTTTTATCTTTTTTCTTGTTAGTACTATTTTAGGATTAGATACTTTAAAGTGGATTATAGAGAAATTTACTGCTGTTTCAATTATTTTAGTTGTTATTATTTTTCAACCTGAACTGAGACGCTTTCTTGAACGAATTGGATCCAGTGGTGAGTTTTTTCCAGCTCCAAAAAAAACTTACAGAAACACAATCAACATTAACTATTCGCCATCTTTTAAAAGCGACTAAATTTTTAGCAAATGAAAAAATTGGAGCAATTATAGCAATTGAACGATTATCTTCTTTATCAGAATACTCAGCGGCTGGAATAAGTATTAATAGCGAGCTCAATTCAGAGCTTATATCATCACTATTATGGCCTGGTACACCAACTCATGATGGGGCCATTATTATTAGAAAAGGAAAAATTGATGCTGCGGGTTGTTTTTTACCTTTAACGGATAGTAAATTAATTGATCGTCGTCTTGGTACACGTCACCGAGCGGCCTTGGGGCTTTCTGAGGTAAGTGATTCCTTTATTATTGTTGTATCAGAAGAAAAAGGTGTTATATCTATTGCTGAAGAAGGTGTGCTAACTCGATTTCTTACCATTGAGGCTCTAGAAACACGTTTATTTACTGTGTTTTCAAAAGATGATTCATCATTTTCTTTTTCACCTTTTGAAATTATATTTAAATGGTTAAAAATAACTCGATAATACAATGACAAAACAATTTATATCAGAATTGAAACAGATGAAAGACAATAATAAACCCATTAGTGTTTTAACAGCCTATGATGTTGTTACGGCGCAGTGTTTAGCCGAATCTGGTATAGATTTGATTTTGGTTGGTGATTCTNTNGGCAATGTNTTTTCNGGCTACGATACGACTATTCCGGTTACGTTAGAAGATATGATATATCATGGTAAAGCTGTTCGGCGTGGAGCCCCAAAAANTATAATTGTTATTGATATGCCATTTATGAGTTATAGAGTGAATCTTGCGGATAGTAAAAAGAATGCAGCACGATTGATGCNGGAAACAGGAGCGAATGCGGTTAAATGTGAAATTAATAGTAATCATGATATAGATACAGTAAGAGAACTTGTNTTGGCAGGTATTCCTGTTATGGGACATATTGGGTTAACACCTCAATTTGTTGAGCAATTTGGTGGGTTTAAAAAGCAAGGAAAATCTTTACAGGAGCAAACTGTATTACTTGAACAAGCAAAGCAACTTGAACTTTGTGGGGCTTTTGCTGTTGTGCTAGAAGTGATTCCTGATGATTTAGCTAGTAGTATAACAAAAGCTATTACTATACCTACCATTGGAATTGGTGCTGGCAAAGATTGTGATGGACAGGTGTTAGTTATTAATGATTTAGTTGGATTTAATGCNAACAAAGCTCCCTCATTTGCAAAGCAATATGATAACTTTTACGATAAAATGAAAATAGCTGTATCTTTATTTAAAAAAGATGTTGATAAAAAATCACTTTAGGCTAAATCATTTTTCAATTAAATGCTATTATTGAGGCGTGAATGTCAAAAAAGTTTCAACTTCATATTTTAGTAGAATTTCTAACTTATATNACATNTTAACTAANCCCCTTAATTTTTTTNAAAAAAATCAACAGCAATTTGGTTCTATTTTTGAAGTNCCTTATCTAATGGGGAACATCACTTATTTACTTGATCCAGATGCAATCCAACATGTACTCGAAAAAAAACATTTAAATTACCCAAAAAGTTCACTTTATGACCCATTAAAACTCGCTTTAGGAAATGGACTTTTGACTAGCGATGGTGATTTTTGGAAAGAACAACGAAAAAAGCTACAACCCGCGTTTCATACCAATGCTATTGCTTCATTTTGTAAAGATATTTCCATTGAAACAGATCTAAAACTTGCACAAATAGGACAGAGAACTATAGATTTAAATCAAGAATTAGCTGATTTGACAATTAATATTGCGTGTCGTTCGTTTTTTGATTTAACAGAAAACAGCTTTAGTGACTTTATTTTTAAAACAACTAAAAAGCTTAACACATTTACTTATAAAAGAACCCTTTTTCCTTTTATTCCGTTATGGCTGCCGCTCCCTTCTCATCTTGCTTTTAAGCGGTCTATAAAACAAGTTAATGAAACAATCAAAAAGCTTATTGCTAGTGCAGCTAACGATAATAAACGACCATCACTATTATCCATGCTTGTTCAAGCAAAAAGTATGTCTGATAAACAAATTCGAGATGAGGTATTAACATTTTTAATTGCTGGGCATGAAACAACAACAAATGCTTTAAGCTTTCTAATTTATTTATTATCAAAGTACGATGTTATTAGAGAAAATGTAAAATCAGAAATTAACTCGATTATTACAGAAGAACATCCTTCTTTCGAATCCCTCCAAAAACTTGTTTACACCAAAGCTGTGATTAACGAAGCGTTAAGGTTGTTTCCTCCTGCATGGATTATTTCACGAGAATGCTTAAAAGATGATACTATAGGAAATTTCTTTATATCAGAAAATACCCTTCTTGTAATTCCAACTTTTATTATTCAACGTAATGCAGNACTATGGGATAAACCAAATGACTTTAATCCAGAACGATTTTTAAACAAAGACCAGCGAAAATTTACTTTTTTACCTTTTGGTGGTGGACCTCGTTTTTGTATTGGAATGCAATTTGCCTATACTGAAATATTAATTGTTTTATGTAAATTATTTCGCTACGGTGATTTTAAAGTCTTGAATACTTCTGTTACACCAGAATTTGCAATAACATTAAGACCAAAACAACGTTTATATTTTAAGTTTTTATAACCAGTTAACAGATCCAAACTCTGAATCAAAATACTCTATTAATTCTTGTTCTGAGCTTAATGTTTTTACTTTNTTATCACAGAGTAAGTTGGGTGACATATATACATCAAATTTCTTTGAAGCGTTTTGTTTTATTTTTATATATTTATCTTTANTACTTTCATCTAAAACTTTTCCTGTACAATTAAATTTAATTTGTTTTTCCGCTACAACCCAATCATCATAAAAACTGTCATATTTAGGAAATGTTTCTTTGCACCAGCGATTATACCTTAAACATAATCTCTTAAGAGTTTGTTGCTGTTCTTTGGCAACTTGCCAAAATTTATCCCATCTTGTTTGAATCGACTCTNTTGTTCTAACTCGACTAAATTCATCTTTATAATATGTTAAGTATTTTTTGATAGATGTTTCTTTAAATTCTTGAGGTAGAAAGTCTTGTTTTAGTTGTTTTTCAACTATTTTTATTAAATCTATAGCGTTAATCTGTTCAATATAATCTTGCATTTCTGCTAAATTCATATCTTTTTCAGTGGCTAAGGCAGGTTGAACACATGCAGGTAGACTATCTCGTAATTTTTCTAACTCCTTTTTTAAAACTAGAGCTTTCATATAGTTGGATTCAAACTGCATTAATGTGTTAAGCACTACTAAATGTGCGTTACGAGACTCTCTATTTTGTAATTTCTCAATACACTTTGCATACACTGGTATTTTCTCATCACTGAAAAAACGATGAAGTGGGGTGATATCNGGAATCCATTCGCAAAATTCTTTTATTGCAGGATGATAAAGTAAAGTTAATGTTGAATCGATATCACTTAAGATCTTACCTTTTAACTTTAACTCGTCTTCTGATGAAAACAAAGTACTCATCTCTAAATGCTCCTGAGTAAATGAGTTAATTAACTTTATTTGAGAGTCATCATAAAAATCAGAATTCTGTACATCAGGCTGTCCTTCTAGACTTGCTTCAAAGTCTTGTTTAACTTGTCTTGCCCATACTAAAAACGTTGAAAATAGCGGCCCAAAAAATTCAGTCTCCCAACTTTTAGTTTCTGGAAATGGACTTTGGAATAGTTCAGAAAACTGCTTAAGGACATTATCTTTCTGATTATTTGGTTGTAGTGCTTTCATTATTTTTTCGGGAACTAATGATTTATCGTAAACTTCATTTATGACAGTCCTGACCTCTTTCTCAAGAAGAGCTAGTTCGGATTGTTTTGGGCATAGTTCATGCCGTTTTAAAGTTAATTTACGTTGCCCAAGAAACAGCATTGGAACTCCATTAGATACGGCTTCATTCGCTGTACTTGCACCTTCACCGAACATAAACGAAGAGTGTTCACAAATAGCTTTGATATGCGGAGTAAACCCATAATTTATTATGTATACTTTATTATCTAATTGATCCACATCAATCTTTTTATTATGAGGCAATACATTGAATTGTGATAATAATGATTCTGGGATTGTGTTTGTTAAGAAAATAATGATAGGTTGATCAGATTGTACATTAAGGGCTTGAGCGATAGACTCTAACGCTAAAATATCAAAAGGTCTTGGCAAGTTATCCAACCCATAGGATGTTACTAATTTAATTGACTTATCTTTACTTTTTTCAATTAAATGATCAATAAGTGGATCACTAAGCATTGTCTGAGTGGGTACTTTTTTACTAGGCGACAACTTTACAGGTGGCGTCGCTTGTGGATTAAATCGATGAGATGATAATGAGAAATATAACTCATCTTCTTTCATACCATGTAAAATCCCACGATTGACTGCTTTTACATGCATGAAATGTAAAGAATTTTCAACTTTTGGAAAAAACTCTTTATCAAGCCAGCCCCATGGTTGATAAAACGCTATCGTCTCAACTCCCATTAATTTTTTGTATTTTTCAACTATTTTTATATCGTCTGAGGCTGGAGAAAGAGCGACTACATTGTTTAGCTTGTTATGATCTTGTTTCCAGTCTTGAATATTGTTTACGTTATAACTCTCGAACGTTTTAGATGATGTGGTTTGGTCTTCTGGTATATAAAGTGTAATTTGTCTTTGAGTGGTTTCACTGAGCTCTAATTGCTTACTTAACTTTAAAAACTTTTCTAATGCATCTTTGTTACTAATGTAAACATGAATTGGCGTTTCGATATCTAACTCTGTTTTAATGTAATTAATTAGATTAGTCACTGGACTTTGCAAACCATGGCCTTCACCCTCAATAACAAGCAAAAGAATGGCATCTTTACTATTTAAATAGTCTTTTACAAGGCCAGGTGATCTTGAATGATAAGAACTATTTTCTAATTTTGTTGCTTCAGCTAAACATGTTATTTTTTTNGCAATTGCAATTATCTTTTTTTGCATCGGTGTATAGTATCAATTAAAAATGTAAAATTAAAGCCTACTTGTATGAATACATGTTCTAGCTATTTGAATTACAATTAAACATATTTTTCTGGATAATTTAAAAAATAAATGATAAATTTTCCTAACAAATTTACTTAACCTTAAAAACAATATTTATATATATTAAATTTACGTTAAGAAAAAAATGAATCAAACTACTGATAAACTTATGTAATTATTATTTAATAATACATTGTTATTAGGCATCATTGATTGGAGCTAGATATCTCCACAATTTTTCCTAGTTATTAAATATAAAATACTATCAACTATAGTTAATTATAACTGACTGTTAGCTTATAGTTGCTGTTTTATCTTTATCACATAATCTATCTAATTTGANAGAATAAGTTAGTTAATAAAAATTAAGGAATTATTATGAAATCATTACCTATTATTAAAATATTAAGTGTGGGTACAAGTTCTGAAAATCTATTTCATGGAGGTTTTTTACTATCAGAATATAACGTTACATCAAGTAGGGCTTTGAGAGGTTATAATGTCACGCATGCTGTTGATAAAGACCTAAGAAGATCTTTACTATCAGACTGTTACAATACACGGAATAGGGCTAATTTAAATTGTCCAGACATTGACCCTCAAAACCCTACATTATCAAACGAGTGGCGATTTAATCCAAATGAAATAAAATTCAATAAAATAAAAACAGAAAACCAAAGGGAAAGAAGAAATGGAGAGATGCACACTGTCACAAAATATTGTTGTGATACTAAATATACACTAAAAAAAACAGACTCTTTTCAACCCAATCAACTTGAACTAGATCCTGACGTTCCGCTATCTAATCTAATAACTCATTCTGGCCCTATTGNNGTTACTACTGAATCGATAGTTTCGTATCCAAATTGTAATAANCGTTACCAGCCTTTTTGTGGTCCATATATATTTCCATGTCATGTAGAAAACAATCAACTCGTTAGCTCACTCGATGGCTCTGATAGCTCCATTAAATTTACTTGTAAAATTGATTGTCCCGAAGTTGGTTCAATAAAAAATTATTTAAAAACTTATGCAGGTGAAAAAAATGTAGATCGTGCCTGTACTCAACAAAAAAAAGATGAACAAGCAGCTAAAATTATGTTATGGTTAATTTTGTTGGTTATTCCAGTTTCCGCAATGTTATATCTGTTTTACAGGTATCAACAAAACTCAATGGCTCAAATTGTAGTAGATAATCGAGAGACTCAAAGTAACAGTGTATATGCCCCAGATGTTCAAGGATATAACTCAGATAATTCTGAAAAGATTAATTAGTATTATTTTAGAAAAAACTTAAAAATTACTTAATGAGCAACACGAATTTTTGACGCAATATGATTGAGTTCTTCGATCTCATTTAAACGTTCTTCGATTCGATTAAATTCTTTTTCGATTACTTGCTTAGTCATTAAGATAATTTCAGCTTTATTATCTGAAACTGTATTTTGAACAATACGATCAATGCTTAATTTTTCTCTTGAAAAAACTATGGATATTTTTTCTAAAACTCCAGGTTTGTCATCGACTATAATACGTAAGTAATAGCTATGTTCAGTTTGTTCAAACGGTAAAATTGTTGCATCTTGAAATGTTAATTCTAAATTTCGATATGAAACATTTTTTGTATGATCAAAACAAATGTCAATAATATCAGATACAACTGCAGAACCTGTTGGAGAGCCCCCTGCGCCTTTACCAAGTAACATCGATTCACCAACATAATTTCCTACAACATATGTTGCGTTGAATTCATTATCTACAGATGCTAAAGGGTGTGATTCTGGAATACACGTTGGGTGAACAGCAAACGAAAATTGCTTATCGTTTATACGAACTCCATTTGCAATCAATTTAATTTTATATCCCAATTGCTTTGCATAATTAATATCACTTAACGTTACAGACTCAATGCCTTCATAAAAAATATCTTCTAACTGAATATCTAATTTAAATGCAACAGCCGCTAAAATGACTAACTTGTAGGCTGCATCTAAACCGCTTACATCCATTGTCGGATCTGCTTCGGCTAAACCAAGCTCTTGTGCTTTTTTCAAAATGATTGAAAAATCTTGCTTTTCTTGCTCAATTTTGGTCAAAATATAATTTGTTGTTCCATTTAAAATACCATTTAATAAATTGATTTTATTAGCTGCAAAACCAACTTTTAACGACCTAATAATTGGTATTCCACCACCAACCGCAGCTTCAAAAAATATGTCTACCCCATTTTCTTTTGCAAGCTTGAAAAATGTTCGCTTATGTTTGGCAATAACTTCTTTATTTGCAGTTACAACAGACTTTTTATTGTTTAATGCCGTTGTAATATATTCAAGTGCGGGATGTTCACCACCCATCACTTCAACAACAATATCTATTTCAGGATCTGTAATCACTGACATGACATCAGCTGTTAAATTGATTTTTGAGTCAATTTTATCTTGATGTTTTTCTACACTACGAACTGCAATTGATTTAATTGCAATTTCTTGACCAATTCGATCAGAAATTATTGACCCATTTTTTTGTAAAATTGAATAGACGGCTTCGCCGACATTACCTAAACCAATTAATCCAATATTTATCATATAAACCTCACTATTTTGATAACAGATAACAGTTTAGCAATCAATTTGATTTTTTTTAAGACAGACTTAGCTNATACTATATTTTATGTGAATTTTTTCTTTTTAATATATTAATGTACAATAAACATATTCATGAAGAAGTTTAAATTAAAAATACACATCTCAAACACTCGATCAAGTGCTTTCTTAATGCATAAAAATGGACAAGTCCTTGCNACNCATCAATCTGCNTTAACAGCGCAAGAAGATGATGAATTAGGNTTAACGTATGACCCATTAGAAATTATATATTCGGTTCGTAGCTCAATTCATGAACTCTTTCAATTAAATGACTACAATATCAATCAAATAGATTCTATTTCAATTATTTGTAAGGCTTTTGGTTTAGTTATCTGGGAAAAAACAACTGGACTTGCACTAAAACCTGTTCTTTATTTTGATAAATCCCGAGTTTCATCGCTTCTTTCTCAATATAGTCATGGTAAGCATCTTAATATCTATCAAGATCAAATTAAACAACAACTTTATCCGCATAATTTAGCTATTCATTTAAAATGGCTAATGAAATACTTTCCTGAAATCGAAAAAATGGTTAACAAAAAATCAGTTTGGGTTACAGGGATTGATTCATGGTTACTTTATAACATGACAGGAATGGAAGATATTGCAACGGATTATTCGTCAGCTATGACAACTTATTTATTTGATAGCTCAACGTTGGATTGGTCATCTTTTATGTTAGAGGAATTTAGTATTCCTAAACAAATATTACCTCGATGCAAGCCTTCTTTTAGTAATTTTGGCTCAACAAAAGGCTTTATTCCTTTACCAGATGAAATTCCAATTACTGAAATTATTACTGATAACGCATCACGCTGGAATCATACCTTTCAACCTAATTTTGGTGATGTTGATATTTGCTTTCATCAAAACAATATAAAAATTACTGTTAATATTGGCCGTGATAAAGATTTTGTTGATCTTGTTGATTTAGTTACTCTTTTACCTAATAGTGAAGCTTTTAATATTGGCATTGAAAAATTCATACCTTATTTAAGCTGGCCTGAATCTTTGATTCAAGGTTCTTTAAAAGATTTCCTNTCTCAAAATATTGATCTGTCTTCAAAATCAGCACATAAACTTTTTATCATTCCAGCTACAACAAATCTTGTCGCACAAGAAAATAAAATTCATATCATTGGACTTACTAATGATGTTACTACTCATGATTTAACTTTTGCTTATTTAGAAGCTCTTTTTTANAAAATAAAATATGAATTACATCAACTTGAAAAAAAATATAATATTCATTTAAAGCAACTTTTCGTTTCTAGTGAATACGACTTATCTAATAGTTTTTTAGATCAATTAGCTAATACTTTACAGATGTCTTTNACAGCTGCGAATAAAGTTAATTTAGAAGTTTTCGGCTCGTTTTTACAAGAACATAGCAACCGATCAACCAAAGAGCGATCAAAACTACTTAAACATCACCCTTCCATGTTAAAAAATGTCATACCATCTACTGACCCTATAAGTACATTTGCAGCCTTTAACACATGGGTTACAACCCAAGAAGAGTTTGGTCATTTAACACCTGTATAATTGAGTATCTTGGCAACAAGGCTAAACTTTACTAAAGTTAAGTTATGAAAATATTTTATTTATTACTAAATTTATCTATTGAGCCGTTTTCTTTTGCTATTGCTTCGGAAGATAAAATCTTATTTGAAAAAAAACAGGCTGGAGATTATTCATTTACTGAAAATATCATTCAAGCCGTCATGTCAGCATCAAAAACTTATGAACTATCTTTATCTGATTGTAAAGGAATTGGTGTTATTAATGGGCCAGGATCATATACAGGAAGTCGAATTGCTGTTTCTACGGCTAATACATTAGCTCAAATTAATGAATGTCCTGTATTAGGATTTAATAGTATCGATATTATTGCAGAATCCTTAAAACCAATGAAAAATGTTTTTATTACAGCAATCCCTAGTCGGAAAAATGAAGTTACCTTTGCCACTTTTTCAGCTGCAGATATGAAAAATAGAATGAGTGCTGACATTGCCCTAAAAGAAGATGCTTTTTTAGACTTTTTAAAGCGTTTTGAACATGATATTTCTATTGTAGGACCTTTATCTTCAGTATTACTTGAAAAATGTAATCAACTAACTTTTGTAACTGCTGAGTATAAAGAGTTGATGTTGGCTAATATATTTTCCGCATTCAAGACAACTATTCATTCGGCTAAAATTGAAAGGTATGTTAAGCCTATTTATCTGCATAATGCCGTTTAAATTTTTGTTGTTACGTTATTAATGAAATTTCAAACTTCAATTTAACGATATTTAATTAAACTAGTTGGAGAATTAAATGGATTTAAGTCGTATACCTAATGAAACAGGATTAAATACTTCAGAACAAAATATTAGGCAAGATTTATTAAGACGTTTAAGGTATGTATGTTCGAGACTTGAGGAACTGACATTACCTGTCACACCAGTTGTTTTACAACAACTTTATCCATCAACGACACGATTTTATGAAGTACTTGAGGAAATTTCTAGAATTCACTCTTCAATACCTACGCAAGATAGATATTATTATTTCATGATGCTTCCTTTTGGGCTCATTGGAGCTATAGTGGGTCGTGGATTAGGTATTATGNTGATACCTGAAACTATTATAAAAGATTCTGCTACAAAAGGTCTTATTGGTGGAGTTTTACTTTTTTCTTTGATTAATACACCAATACTTTATAATTACGCATCTCAATTTAGAGCGGCCCAAGAAAATATAAATCATAGACTTGATGATACCCTTCTTGATATAGACCTTTGATAAATTAGAACTAAGAAATTATACTTTAGGATAATTTAATGTTTAATATTAAAATTCTTGGGGTATAAAGCAGCTATATGTTTTCAGTTAAAAAAATAATTATTTTAGTTATCTACATTACGCTTGCGTTTACTCAAGCCGTTTCTTTTGCAGCTATTTCACTAACATCAGTATTAAAAGATACCCCAACTGTAAGATCAATTGGTATGGGAAATTCTTTTACAGGCGTTGCTGAAGCTGAAGGAGCTATTTTTTTTAATCCTGCGGGGTTGGCTATCCCTGGAAGTTCATACACAATACAATATTTAGATTACGATAAGTTACAACATAAGACATATTATGGAAACTTTGTTTATATTGCTCCTTTTGGGGTGAGTAACATTCAAATTCAAGATTATAATGGGAACAATGCTGTTGTTACGGCCATTGGCTATGGTAAACAAGGAAGCAATGGAATTAGCTGGGGATTAAATTATAAATCTATCGAAGGTAATATTGATAATCAGGCTCTAAAAGGTTGGAGCTCTGATTTTGGATTATTAGCTAATTTAACTAAATCAATATCTCTTGGACTAAACGTAAAAGATTTTTATCAAAAAAATATTGATTTACCAACTAATATTTCGACAGGTTTATCTATTTTGATGTTTGATGAACAACTTCGTTTTGCCACTGATTTTTATCTTGAAAATAATGAAAAAAATTCAATCTTTTCAAGAGCTGGTATCGAGTTAAATGTTACAGATGGATTAATCCTTCGATCAGGAATTAATCAAACAACACTTTACACAGGTGCTTACGTAGACTTTCCTCTTGGCAAATTTGATTTTGGTTTAATTAAAGATTTTGAGACAGATGTAGATACACAAGTTAGCCTGGCGTATCAAATTGGTATTGGTGCTTTTCCTACCGAATATCGACGCCGTAAAAGTTTAGTAAAACCTTCTTCTTACGCCTCATTTACTATTGGCCCGAACCTTATTACAGGTCAATCTAATTCGAGTATTTTAGGTGGTAATAAATTAGGAAGTAATGACTTATTAACCCTAATTAATTTTGCAAATAAAGATAAAACATGTAAGGGTTTTATACTACGAATCAAAAACCTACAAACATCATTATCATCTATTGGGATGCTCCAAGAAATTAGAGATGAGCTAAAAAAGGGTAAAAAAAAAGGTAAAAAAATCTTTGCTTACATTGAAAGTGATGCGGGGCTTTCTGAATATTATTTAGCCACTGTGGCTGATGTTATTTTACTTCCCCAGTTAGGAAGTATTCAAAATATTGGTATTCATTATGAAATTACACAAGCAAATAAATTACTGGAAAACTTTGGGTTAAAAAGTAATATTATTTCCAGTGGTCGATTTAAAGCTTCCAATCGATTGTTTTCTGAAGAATCTGATGAACTTGATATTGCTAAAGTCGAAGAGTTGGTAGATTCTCTTTTTAGCACTGTTATTTCAGAAATTATGAAATCTAGAGACCTTGACGAAGAAGTTGTGGATTATATTTCAAAAGGTGGCATCATTAATGCAGATGAAGCCTTAATGTTTGGATTAGTGGACCATTTAACCTATTGGACTGATGTAAATGATATTTTAAAACAATATGATGATAAGCTTGTCCAAGCTCCATTAGATTATTTTATACCTTATGTTCCTTCACAAATTATTAATTTTAATAAAATAGCGATTATTGAAGTTGATGGTTCTATTGGATTAGGTGCAAGTTCAAATGATTTTTTATTAGGCAATAAATTTACAGGAGCAGATGAATTCGATGATATCGTCAATTATTTACAAAAATCTCCAACTATAAAAGGTGTTATTTTACGTGTAAACTCACCAGGAGGTGGTGTTTTAGCCTCAGATCGTATTTATCATTCAATACAAAAATTAAAAAATGCTGGAAAAGTTGTATATACATCGATGGGTAATATCGCTGCTTCTGGAGGCTATTATGTCTCAGTAAATTCTGATCGTATTTTTGCAAATTCATCTAGTATTACTGGAAGTATTGGTGTTATAAGTTCTTTTATTTCTTCTGAAAAACTGAGTGAAGAACTAGGAATTGATCGAAAAAGTATTAAAACCGGTGAATATATGGACCTTTATTCTTCAACTAAACAATTGGACTCGAAGAAACGAGAACTTCTTCAACAAAATAGTGATTTTTATTATGAAAAATTTGTTGAAAAAGTAAAATATAATCGATTGATGACAGAAGAAGAAGTATATGACATTGCACAAGGACAAGTTTTTACTGGTACACAGGCACTTGATTTTAAAATAATTGATCAATTAGGTGGGTTATATGATGTTGTGGATTCCTTATCTGATAAACTTGAAATTGATAAACCACAAGTTATCTATTTTAGGAAAAAAGGAAGTTTATTTACACAAGCATCTATCGAATCACGATTTAAAACATCCTTTTTTTCAAACGTTTCTAAGTCAGTTTTTTCAAATGTAAATGGATGGGTTAATCTATTTCTTCCTACTTCCACATATAAATATGAAAGTTTAATTCGTTAAAGTTCAATAAAAAATAATAGTGTTAAGATTACAACACTAATCAAAACTATCCAGATTAATAAATTATTGAAGGCTTCCTTTTGTTTTCTTTGGTTGGTAGACCTGATTTTATTTAAGGCTTTTTTTTCATAGTCATCTATTTTTTTTTGACTTTTTTCAATTGGATCCATTTTTTTTGTCCTCTTTTGTTAATTTAGACACGTACATTGATGGTAAACCTTTTGTCTTTTTAATCTTAACCTTTGACCATTTTACTTTTGTAAAATTACAATTGATAAATTTACAGTTGATAAACACTACTTCTTTTAAACTGGCTTTAGTAAAATTAACATTTTCGAACAGACAATTTTTAAATACTGATTTCTCTATATTACTATTTGAAAAATTAGACTCTTTTACCGTAAGATAATCAACATTACTATTGATTAGATTTGCTTGGTGATACGATACTTTCTCTTGTTTTACTTGATTAAAGTTTACATTATTAAAAAAAGAAAATTGGAATTGCACCCGATCAAATTTAACTTTTTCGAATTTAGAATTTTCAATTATTAACTCATTCAAATTCTCAGACTCAAACTTAAGGTTTTTAAAATAAATATCCTTAAAGGTTATTTGCTTTTCGATAGCTTGTCTCCAATCTTCAAAGGATGTTATAGCTCCTTTTTGTGATAATTCATAATCGCTTTCAAGATCAGAAAATATAAAAAAGGCATTATTCACATTTGTATTATTAAAATTAGGTTCAATTATTTTTGCGTTAAAAAAAGTTGCTTGTTCTAAATCTGCATCTCTAAAATCAACTTGAACTAAACTTGCAGCGTTAAAATTAGATTTTCTTAAATTAGACTTACTAAAATCTGATGCATTATGAAATGTCCCTGAAAAATTTGCTTTAACTAAATTTAAATTTGCCAATGTTGTTCCGGTAAAACGAACCTCTTTAGAACTTTGATGGATATTATTAAGCCCTTCTATATTTTCAAAAAAGCAATGATTAAAATAAACATTATCTAAAAAGAGTGTTTTGAATTTAATATTTTGAAAAACAATGTATTTAAACGTCGTATTACTTATGGATTGGAGTGGGATATCGTTTTCTAAATATTGCTTTTGTATAAATTTATTTTGAACAAAAAAGTTTGACGTAGCCTGAACTGAATCACTAGCTAAACTAATTAATGGGCACCAGATTAGCACAAAAAAAAGGACGTATATTTTATATATTTTATTCATGTTATGCACTTAAAATTGACATCAATATAAATTCTTATTACATTAACATAACATGTTATTCATAAAATATTTATTACTATTTCTGATTCTTTTTTCTTTTAATGTTAATTTATTTGCTCAAGATTTAGAAAATGATGTTCAACGCTTTAAAAATGATCGCTCTCATTTTGATGATTTAGTCGATGCTAGCAAAGAAACTCAAAATAAACATATAAAACAAGAAAAATATGTAAAAAAGACCATTGCCCGACCTAATAAGGTATATTCTTTTAACCAAGCAACGCGATTATCCAAAACAGATCAAGAAATTGCTTTAAATTATTTTGATAAAGCATTTAAAACCAACCGTTTTTATAACACAGATATCCCGACATCTATGTTAATAAACTTTGATACTTCTTTAGACCTTTATGAGTCAATATCTCCAGAAATTATTATCCATAATCTAAATATTTATTTAGCTGAGCCTATTATTGAATTTTTGAATACTGACTCGATTCAAGAAAATCGACTTACAAAACAAGTTGAAAATAATACATTGTCATTAGTATCTTCAAAAGGAAAGTCTCTTGATATTACAGCTGATGATTTAAAAAAATTCATGAATTCTTCTTTTTTTTACTTTCCTTATGTAGATAACATCACATTCTCAAAAAAAATTTTAAAAAAGAAAATCTATAAGAAATCTGAAAAAACAGTAAGTCTTCCTTCAGCTCAAAAAAATATTATAAATGATTCATTAAATAAAAAAGTATCTAATCCCTCTTTAAAGACTCAAATGACTCTAACCCCTTCTTTTTCTGACCCTATTGATCTTTTATTTGATACATTTTCTCGCATTGGTCAATCTAATAATGACTTAGTTGATAAAGATAAGGATAAAGATGAAGAGGATGAAGATGACTTTAAAATTGTAAAAATTAAAAAACTTTCTTATATTATCTCAGGTGGGGTTTTATGGTTTCAATTAAACGTAGATCCTAGCGGAAAATATCATTTTGAAAAAATTGCTCATTTGCCAATGTCTACATCTCGTTCAAAAGTTTTAGATATTGATGATGCAGAAGAATCAACTCTTTCTAATTTAAAACATGGTACTTGGTCAGGGTTTGCTAATTCATTATCTTTTCAATCAAGCCTATTAAGTGCTTTCAGAATTCAAGGAAATATCATGAATCAAGATAAACATTTTTATGATCTTGATATTGACTCGAGTATTGGTATAAAAATTGACGATTATTATTTAGGTATGGAAAACTTTGAAACTGAAGATGGTTATAAATCTGAACAAGTCAGTTTATTGCGTATTACTAAACCATCAATGTCTTCAAATCTTTCTAGAGCGGCTCATCAATTTGGGTCTTTATCTGCTATGCCTTCTTGGGTTATAGAAGATCCACGTTATCATATCGAAGCAGCTTTAGGGTTTTCCTCTTTATCTGGTCTTTCAATCACACCTTACGCTCCTTATAACGCTGAATTAGCATTGTTAAATCAGAAACTGGCTAATAATTTATATTTTTATTACAACGTTCAAACTAATATCGGTCGCTTTATTGATATTTCACAACTTTTTTTTACAATTGATGGTCATTATACTTACTTAAACGATACTACTAATGTTTCTACTTCATCATATGTTACTAGTGTTTACTTAGGAATCACAAAAAAATATTGGTATAAAAGCTTTAACTTTGCTTTGAGTTATGGGTTTGGACAAAACTATATTGATTATATTTCTCCCCAAGATAGTTTTGATTACTTTGAGTCGTCGAATATAGCACATAAAATTGGAATTTCTGCTGAAAAACTTATTACAAATACAACATCTATTGGTGGTGAGTACTTGTTTAGTAAAGCACTTTTCTCTCCGCTAATTACTACTAGTTTTGATGATCATCAAATGTTTTTTAAAATTGATGATTATACAAACTTAGATTTTTCTAGTTTATCTATTTACGTTAGGATGTATTTATAAAGAAGTGTTTTTTTCTTTATAAAAATTTATAATCATGGGATAATTTCAAAACAACAATAGAACGAGGTAAGCATGAAAAAATTTATTTCAATATTAATGGTTTTTATCGGATTTTATTCTTCTTTAATTTTTGCTGAACTTCCTATATCAAAAGAAGCTAATTTAATTGAGCAAGTCTCACCCAGAGAAGTTATCATTGAATCTACTGGAATTTATTATTCTGAAAAATTTAGAAAAAAAGCTGATGTTCGTAGAAATGGCTATACAAATGCTCTAATAGATGCTCAAAAGTCTGCAATCTATTACCTTCTTTTTAAAGGAAGTGACCCTATTATTTCAAACTTTGATGAAGAACAGCGGTTTAAAGTTTTTGAAAATTTAATTTTTAGTCAAAATACACTTACTAAATTTATTACATTTACTGATCCAAAAGCTCGTAAAATCACTTTAAATAAGGGAAAAGGTTTAAAAATTATTACAAAGATAAATGTAAATAAGTTTGCGTTGCAGTCATATTTAGAAGAAAATGCAGTTGTTTTTTCAAAAGATGAACTAACGGAATTATTAGGTTATCCACAAATTATGGTTATCCCTCAAGGTAAAACTAATCAAACGCCACTTCAGGTTTTAACTAATGATGAAAATGCGAAACATGCGGCTGGTGTACTAGAAAGTTATCTTACAAATAATTCCTATGATGTTATTGTGCCTAATCAAACATCTGATTTAAACACGATGATAGCTGACATTTATGCATCAACAAAAAATACGAAAGATTCAGCTTATGAGTTAGCTTTATCTATTGGTGCCGATATCTACTTTGACTATTCAATAGTAGGTACAACAGCGGCGTACTCAACAACACAATACTCAGTAACAATACGAGCTTTTGAAACTACAACAGGTCGACTATTAGGATCGGAGACTGGTTATTCAAAATCTAGAAAAGGACAAGATTTTGTGTCAATTGAAGAAGCTACTTTAAGTGCGTTAGGAAATGTTATTAATAGGGTTTTAAACTATTGGGAAGATGATTTGTCTAAAGGAACTCAATATAAAGTGATCGCTCAAATTGATACGACTGCATTATCAAGTGATGATGTATTTGAATTACAAGAAAATATTTTTAAAATTTTAGAACAATATTCAAATTGGACTAAAGAAAATATTGTTACAAATAAAACTATAGATGTTTTAATGTGGTGTGATCCTGAAGAATATCCAAAGTCAAGGCATTTAACACGAAGTTTAATGAAAGACTTTAAACAATATTTAAAAAAGTTTGACTTTGAATTGATTACACAAAATAGAAAACTAATATTATTTAATATCAAAAAGTAATTTGTTTATTAGAGCTGTAAATACACTTGTTCTATTTTTATTATTAATATTTTCTTTTGCGACAATTGCCGCTCCAAAGTCTATAAACTATGCTATAAAAACTATTTTACCTTTTTCAGATCAACCATTTACTCAAGGGTTACTCTTAGATAATGATATTCTTTATGTAAGTTCAGGTTTATATCGAAAATCATATATTGCTGCTTATAGTTTTCCAAAAATGACCCCCATTCGCTCAAAAGCTATTCCATCATATTTATTCGCGGAGGGAGCGACAACAATGCATGATTCTCTTTATTTATGTACCTGGAAATCTAAACGTTGTTTTAGATATGACAAGCATTCATTTAAACTTATAAATCAATTTTCTATTAAAACAGAAGGATGGGGTCTTACGGACAATAGTTCCTCTTTAATTTTAAGTGATGGCACTGATCAACTTTACTTTATCGATCCAAAAACGTTTAAAATAACAAAAACACTAAAAGTTACTTATAACTCAAAACCGATCAAAAATATTAATGAACTGGAGTTCTTTAAAGGATACATTTATGCAAATGTATGGGGATCAAGCCAAATCATTTTAATTAATTCTAATTCAGGCCAAGTTGATTATATTATTGATGGGTCTAAGGTTGTAGATGATATGAAACCAAATTTATCTAAAGGTCATGTTTTAAACGGTATTGCAATTGATAGACTTAATAATCAATTTATTTTAACAGGGAAAAAATGGTCTAACTTATATGTTATTGAATTAGATTTTATACCTCAACTTAATATAAAAACAAACTAAAATTTATTTAATGATGCAATATTTTTTTTTTGGTATAATAAACCATTATGAAAAAATATCTAATTTATATATCTTTGTTTATGTCGACACTTTTATTTATAGGTTGCCAAGATAAAAAAATTGAAATTTTAGGAAGTAGTGCCCCATTTCGCCCAATCTGGACAGAGTTTGAATTTTTAGAAAATGATGAAGATCTTTACTTTATCTCTCATTTAACAACTAATAGCAATAATTCAAATAGGGTTTTAGAGTTGGCTTTAGAACAGTTTGAAGAGTATATTCTTGAGGAATCAGATATTATTTATAAAGATTATGAAAAAGTAATCGATTTAGAAACAAAAGAAAAACTTCAACGCACTTATGTTGAAAAAGTTTTTATATCTAATAAAAGTGAGGCTATAATGTCAACTGAATATTATTGGGAAAGACAACTTGCGGGCTCTGAAAATGATGCTCCAATAAATTATCAATTGCATGCCATTATAACTGTAAATAAAGCGTTTTTACGAAAAAAACAAGTTCGTATGCTCCAAATTCAGGCTAATAATGCCACATTTAAAGATAATAAACTTCTATATGATTATTTGAAGTTAAGAAAAGATAAATTTAAAGATTATTACCAAACGCATAAAATAAAGAAAAAAGAATACTTTGTCTTAACTGATTAATCCCTTAAAATTATATATATATGTCTGAAACTGCCATTTTTGACTGCATTATTGTAGGTGGTGGCCACAATGGCTTAGTGTGCGCTGCTTATCTAGCAAAAAAAAATAAACGCGTTTTAATATTAGAAAAGAGAGACATTCTTGGAGGTGCTTGTAGTACTGAGCCCATCTTCAAAGGTTGTAAAGTCTCAAGAGCTGCTTATGTATTGTCATTATTTCACCCACAAATCATCGATGATTTAGAATTAAAATCCTTTGGATTGACGTTACTTAAACGGAACCCAAGCTCAATTTCATTATTCAAATCTCAAAAACAATTAATTTTAGGCTCTGATTCTACACAAAATATAAACGTTATCCGTAAATTTTCAATAAAAGATGCTGAAGCCTATCCACATTATTTACGTTATTTAGACTCTATTGTTGAATTTGTAAATTATACATTAACACTGACACCACCTAATATCGTTCCTCGTTCTTTTAATGATTTAAAACGGTTTGTTGAATTATCTGGCCATTTATTTTTACATTTAAGAGGAGCTAAAGATTTTCTATATTTAATGACTCATAGTGCAGCAGATATCTTAAATAATTGGTTTGAATCTGATGAACTTAAAGGCGTTCTCGCCACTGATGGAATTATTGGTGCCATGGCATCACCAAACACTAATGGTACAGGATATATATTACTCCATCATGTTATGGGGCAAGTTACAGCTGAAACTGGAGTTTGGGCTTATGTTCAAGGTGGAATGGGAGGTTTAATCGATTCTCTAGAGCAAGCTTGTTTGAGTTCAAATGTTACTATTAAAAAAGCTGTGAATGTGACGCATATTGATACAACATTACAGACTAAAAAGGTCTTACTTGATAATGGTGATATTTATGAAAGTCCCATTATAATATCGAATGCAGACCCTTTCGTTACTAGTAAACTCATTGGTACTCAACATCTCCCAAAATCATACTTAAAAAAAATTGAACAAATTGACTTTTCATCCCCAGTTGTTAAAATTAACGTTCATTTGACTCAGCTTCCTGAATTTACTCTTCTAAAAGAAGATTTACCCAATACAGAACTTCAAGGCACACTTCATATAGAGCCTTCTATCAAAGATCTTGATAACGCTTATAAAGAAGCTCAACAGGGACAATTTTCAACTAAACCTCTCATTGAAATTACGCTTCCTAGTGTACTAGATAAAACATTAGCTCCTAAAGGACAACATATTATGGGTATTTTTTCTCAATATGCACCTGAAAGTATTTTATCAGGTCATTGGGATGACGAAAAACAAGCTTACGTTGATCGAATATTTACTATTATTGAAACCTTTTGCCCTAATTTTAAATCTTTAATTATAGATTATGATGTTTTATGTCCACGAGACCTCGAGAAGATTTATAGTTTAACACAAGGTAATATTTTTCATGGAGCGATGACATTTAATCAACTTTTTAGCTTTCGACCTGTCAATGGATATGCTGACTATAAAACGCCAATAGATGGCGTATACCTTTGTGGATCTGGGACACATCCAGGAGGAGGCGTTACGGGTCTACCAGGTTGGAATGCAGCTCGAAACATTATCCAAGATTTAAAATTATAAAAATAAAATTAACTGATTACTTTTTTTCTAAACTTAGGATCTGGCACTGGACATTTATCGAATTTACCAAAGACTTGATAGCGAGATATAGCAATAACATCATATACAAAATCTCTTAAAAATTTAGGGAACTTTAATAAAATTTTAGCTAATGTTTTATATCCAATACATGCCTCTAAAATTGATAAACTCGCAGTTGATTTAGTATAAAACTGTTCGTTTTCAGTTCCAAAATGTTTAATTAATGCAACAGAATTTAATTTCTCAGAATCAAACTCCATATAGTTTTTCAATAAAACAGTTGCTTGTTTTGACTGTAACTGAACGACGATAAACTGATCATTTTTATCACGATTAAACACAAAAATAATCGAGCGATTACATAATGAGCAAATGCCATCATAAAAAATTAAATGTTTTCCTTTTAATTTCTCTTCATTCATAGGAACTTTATAGTACCACAATAAAAAAAATATGATTATAGCTTATAGTGCTTTAGAGTTTCTAATTTAACATTACTTTTTGTAAAAGTACCGATTCCAAATGCGACTGTTTTCCCCTCTTTATTTACTGACTTAGATTCAGCAATAATGTGATGTCTATTTTGTTCTTTAACAGTTCCTATTGAAATAATTTCGTCATTAAATATCGGCCTAACAAAGTGCATATTATAAGATACAGTTACTAAAAATTCATCAAACTCTAGTGAATTAGCGGCAAAATAAGCAGAGTCATCTAATGTTTTAAAAATCATTGAACCATGTGCAGCATCGGCGGCATGGTGGACTATTTCCGAATAGATACTTTTGATTTCACATCTTGCTTCAGAAATAGTTATTATTGGTTTTAAAATCATATTAAATTCGGCTTTGTAGTATATATTCTCTAATTTTTTATAATGTTCTACTTTATTCATATTTAAGTGTTACCGATATAATTCAATTTTTAAACACGCCTTAAATAATTGATTATTTTTATAATTCGGGCTAGGCCAATCGATAGCGAGTATAGATGTAGGTTTTGCGCTATTCATAAGGGGTCCGTTGTTTTTTTTATTATTTCTGTAGTAAACTAATTGTCACTAATTTACGTTTAGGAAAGGTGTCCGAGTGGTTTAAGGAGCACGCCTGGAACGCGTGTATGGGGGCAACCTCATCGTGGGTTCGAATCCCACCCTTTCCGCCATATTATTTTGTTATGTCTTTGCTTGAATTAAATAATAAGCCTATCAACATAAATAAAAATAAATACTGAGCCATAAAAAACCTTTCCCATGTTGCTGGAAAAAGCATAAAATGTGCAGATACATAAAAAAGAGAAATAATAGATAACACAAATACTTTTTCTTGATTTGTTTGGTTGGTTAATTTGACTTTATATTTCTTTTTATAAGCAAATATCCCTAAAATAGAGATGTAGATATATAAAAAAAACATACTACTATATGTAAGACTATAAAAAATACTATTCATAAATACTTTATAATAGTCTACCAATCCTAATCTAATGGATACCTCTGCAGGATAAATTAATTTTTTCATAAATGTATACACAAAAATAGTAGCCCATCCGTAATTATCAAAAATAGAATTTACCCCAATATAACAAAGCGTACAAACGCCTAACGAAATTAAAGCATCATTTTTCCACTGTTTTGAATAAAGAAAAAAATAAATACATAGTGGAACAACAAATAATATTAAATCCGTTCTCACCAACACACTTAATGGCAATAAAAAAAATACCCATCGACTATTACCTAACCACAGGTAGGCAATTCCTGTAACTATTAAAAGAGTTAGTCCATCAGGCGAACTATGACGAGCTACTTTCATAATACCTATAAATACTGCATAAAAGGGTAATGTGAATAAAATATGAGAATTAATTACTTTTCTAAAGGTAAAATACAATAAAATTAGGGACATAAAAATAGATATTGCAGAAATAAAATGAGTTGCATAAAACATATTCATGCCCAGTTTTGCTAAGATATAAATAGCAGCCACATAAATGATACGAATTTGATAAAATGGTAATTGCTGTTCAAACGCTTTAGCATTTATTTCCATTTCTTTTCTAAATTCGTTTGAAGTTAAATAACTATATTTATCTTTAGCTGTTACTTTTTTTAATTCATCATAAATAACATTATGTAATGTTATATGATCTGTAGTTTCAAAACTTTTGGCTGCTGCTACGTATCCGATTATATCCCAATTGTAAAAAGGATTTTTTAAAGAAAAAGACGTAATATAAAAACAAACTATTAGATAAAAAACAAACATTATTTTGGTTGATAGCTGTTTATTATTATCAAATAAAGAAAACTTTTTAAAATATTTTTTTAACATACTTAAACTAATATAATCTTTTTTTATAAAAAAGAAAAAATATTCATAATTCTTGTTTTTATATAAAATAAGAATATGCAATTAACATTTAAAACTATTTTAACTACAATTCGCTTTCATCATTATGTAAAAAATCTATTTATTTTTTTACCTCTTTTTTTTGGATCACAATTGCTTAACTTTCCACTTTTAAGTAAAACCACATTGGCATTTGTTGCATTTTCTTTTACGGCAAGTGCTATTTATATTTTAAATGATTTTAAAGATATTGATGTTGATAAACATCATCCATATAAAAAGTACCGCCCTATTCCTTTAGGAATAATATCTACAGAGCATGCTCAATTTTTGATGACTATCTTTCTACTAGTTGGACTTGGGTTAATGCTTTCTTTATCTATTTCTGCTTTTATTGTTTTAATTTGCTATATCATTTTAAACATTGGGTATAGTTTTTATTTTAAGCATATCTTCATACTAGATATTACAATTATTGCAATTGGATTTGTTTTGCGTATTATTGTAGGATCTTTTGTTTCTACCATTTCACTATCAACCTGGATCATTTTAATGACATTTTTACTCGCTTTTTTTATAGCCTTATCAAAACGTCGTGATGATCTATTATTTTTCTTAAAAACTAAATCAAAAATACGCAAAGTAATAGATCGGTATGATTTAAAGATTATTGATAAATCACTTATGCTTATGGCGTTTGTTATTATCTTTATTTATGTACTATATACAATTGCTGCAAATGAAACTTTAGCTGCAAATAATAATTATATTTTTTTAACAATACTATTTGTAATTATTGGATTTTTTCGATATTTTCAAATTGTTTTTACGGATCATCATAGTGGGTCTCCAACTACAATTTTTTATAGAGATAAAATATTAAAATTAACTATTTTAATATGGGTTTTATTCTACACTTGGATTATTTACTTATGATACTCAANAGCTGGGCTTATACCTATGAAAAAGCAGCTACATTGTTTCACTACAAAAATAATGATCATTTATATTCATTTTTAAACGATCAAGATAAGATAATTGCTCAAGGAAATCGTAGAAGTTATGGAGACTGTTCATTTAATCCCGTTATGATAAGTTCAACTAAGAATCAAAACTATACTCATTTTGATGAAAAAAAAGGGCTTATTTATGTTGAATCTGGAATACTTTTATCGACTATTCTTTCATTGATTGTCCCTAAAGGTTGGTTTTTAGCTGTTAGTCCAGGAACAAAGTTTATTACTGTTGGAGGGGCTATTGCAAGTGATGTTCATGGTAAAAATCATATGCACTCAGGCTGTTTTAGTCGGCATGTTCAATCATTTAGATTAATGCTTCCAAATGGTGAGATTATGACTTGTAGTCAACATGAACATAAAGATTTATTTCATGCTACTTGTGGTGGGATGGGGCTTACTGGCGTTATTCTAGATGCCGTTTTAGTCTTACAAAAGATAACATCTGCTTTTTTAATTCAACGCACAATAAAAACAACTCATCTAAAAGAAACTTTTAATATTTTTGAGGATAACCGTGATGAACCTTATTTAGTCGCATGGTTAGATAGTGTTGCAAGAAATAATCAACTTGGAAAAGGACTTGTGATGACAGGACAATTTTGTGATGATAACAACTTAACTTATAAGCAAAAAAAACCTTTTTCTTTTCCATTTAAACTTTTATCTTTTTTACTTAACCCTTTAAGCTTAACGTTATTTAACTGGTATAATTATCATAAAATAAGTACTAAATACTCGACCAAAAAAGTTGCTATTGATTCCTTTTTTTATCCACTTGATTCACTGTCTAATTGGAATAATATATATGGTCAAAATGGTTTGGTTCAGTATCATTTTATTTTACCTATGAAACAAAGCTATGACGGTATAAAAGCTGTCTTAAATGAACTTCACAATCAGAAAAAGTTTTCCTATTTAGCTGTTCTTAAACGTTATGGAAAGCAAAATAAAAATTTACTCTCATTTCCAATTGAAGGTTATAGCTTAGCTCTTGATTTTAAAATGGAGCCTGGCCTACTTGAATTTTTTGATCAATTAGATTCACTTATTTTACAATTTGGTGGGCGACTTTATCTTGCAAAAGACTCTAGAATGAAACAACCTATTTTTGAAAAAAGTTACCCAAACTATAAAACGTTTAAAACATTACGAAAAAAATTTAATATGGATAACAAATTTCATTCATTACTATCAAAACGACTCAATATTTAATTTAAAAATCCAAGTTAAATATACCCATATTTTTAGAACTATCCTACTAAGAAAAAAAAACTGTCCGATCTAAAATTTATATACTATAGTTAATACATACACAAAGGTTAATTTATGATTATTTTATTTGAATGTCCAAAATCTCTTATTTTTGAACCTCACACCATCAGTGGTGCAAATAAAATCTCTCAAATTTTTTTTAATATGTCTTTATCAATAGATAAATTGCAATTTATTTTTATAACAGACGCCCCAAAAAAAGAATGTTTGGCCTTAACAAAATTACTTTGTAAAGATAAACCACATCAATTTTGTCATTATCATGATTTGCGTAACTTGATAGAAGAAAATGATATCCTTCCTACAGCCGCGTTTATTAGTGATATTAATATTGAGCGTATGCTCCATTTTAGAAACTTAAATAATTATAGCTTTCCTGTCATTGGGCTTATTCATTCATTAGGCATTCCTTTAGCTTTTCAACAACTCACTAAAATATTTCCTATTATGAAATCGAATGATGCTTTTATATGCCCTTCTCATCATACAAAAGAAACACTAACAAAGTTTGGCTGTCCAGAAAATCAAAGTATTGTTATTCATTTTGGTTATGATAAGTTTCAATTTTTCCCATTAAAAGGTAGTCAGGCAGCATTAAGAAAAAAATTAAAGTTACCTGAAAAGAAAACCATTATGTTACTCCTTACGCGACTTACTCCATGCTTGAAAATGGATTTCACACCACTCATTAGGCTTTTGCCAGAACTTGTGAAAGAAAATCCTAAACTTAAGCTCTACATTGTGGGCACAATTACAGATAAAAAGTATGTCTCTCAATTGAAAAAATATATTAAGCAATTAAACCTATCTAAACATGTTTCTTGGTGCACCAAACCAAATCAAAATAAAATTGTTCAATATTACCAAGCAGCTGACTTTTTTGTATCTTTATCTGATGCTGCAGGTGAAACTTATGGACTTACAATAACTGAAGCCATGGCCTGTGGTTTACCTGTGATTATCTCTGATTTTTCTGGATATGAAATGCACTTTGATGATGCTGAAGAAGGATTTTATATTCCTACAACCTCGGGATCGATCGATCTTGATAAACCTTTTTATTATCATGATTTAGCTAGCTATGGAGATATTTATGCACAATCAATTGCTCTTGATAAAGATATTCTAAAGGATAAGATTCTTGCACTTTCAAAGTCAAAACGTTTGCGAAGTACTATGGGGAAAAAAGCACGCGAAAAGGTTGAAAATAGAAATAGTATTGCAAGATGTTTTAACTATTATTGTAATTACTTTAAATTACAATCTATGATGCCTTGTGAACAGGTTACGATAAAAGTAAAAAAACAACCTATTCAAAAACTTCTTAAACATTCAACTTCATATATTTTATCTTTGGAAGATTTATTTGAACTGGATGAAAATTATCGCTATTCAATTGAACATAACCTTCCCAATGTTATGTTTGAAAAACATATGAATAGGTACACATTAATAACTAAGATTTCACAACTTCTTTATAAAAAGAATTATTCTTTAAAACAAATTATCTCAAATTTAAAAGCAAATAGATCTGATGTTGAGAAAACTTTACTTTATCTGATGAAGCACTTTTTTGTTAAACTGACTAAGACAGGAAAGGTTGCCCGAAAGCCGTAACCATTAGAGTTCTTTTTTCTGCCCTATCTCGATGCTCACATAAATATAAACCTTGCCATGTGCCTAATGCTAGCTGGCCATCTTTTATTGGGATTGTGGCTTGATATCCAATCATAATATTTTTAATGTGTGCAGGCATATCATCTTTACCTTCCATAGTGTGATTAAAATAAGGGGTATCGTCTGAGCAAAACTGATTTAAAAATGCTTCTAAATCTGTTCTTACTGCTGGATCAGCATTTTCATTTAATGCGAGAGATGCTGATGTATGTTGAATAAATATCTGACATAAACCTATATTTATCTCGTCTAATTTAATTTGACTAAATACTTCATCATGAATTAAGTAACAGCCACGTCGTTTTGAAGATAATTGGATCTGTTTTTGTACCCAGATCATGTACTAAAGAGAATTGTATAAGTTCTCTAGAACAATCTCAGTAGTTTCCCAGCTGATACATTCATCCGTTACTGAAATACCATACTTTAAGTCTTTTTTATCTTTTAGTGGTTGATTTCCTTCAAATAAATTACTTTCAATCATCATGCCAAGAATATGATTATTACCATTTTTAATTTGAGCTGTTACATTTCTAATCACATCAACTTGAAATTTATGTTTTTTCTTTGAATTGGCATGGCTACAATCAATCATAATTTTTGAAGGTAACATATTTTCTTCTAACTTATCTGAACTATCTTTAATTGTAGTAGGATCATAATTTGGACCAGAACTTCCGCCTCTTAAAATTAAATGAACATTTTGGTTTCCTTTTGTTTTCACTAAAGACAGATCTCCTCTTTGATGCGCACCTAAGAAGTGATGAGGATGTATGGCTACTTTTAATGCATTAATAGCTACATCGATGTCGCCAGTGGTAGCATTTTTAAAACCTATTGGCATTGATAGGCCTGATGACATTTCACGATGAGGTTGAGACTCAACCGTTCTTGCTCCGATAGCTCCCCAACAGACTAAATCCGCAATGTATTGTGGGATAATTGTATCTAACATTTCTGTCGCTGTTGGCAACCCTAACTCAGCACAATCATGTAATATTTTACGAGCTAATTTAAGACCTTTTTCTATATGAAAACTCTGATCCATGTCAGGATCATTTATTAACCCTTTCCAACCTAAGGTTGTACGTGGTTTTTCAAAGTAAACACGCATTACAAATACAATTTTATCGTTATATTTTTCTTTAAGTTTTAATAATTTATGCGCGTACTCCATTGCTGCACTTGGATCATGAATTGAGCATGGTCCAATCACTAATAACAAGCGATTATCGTGGCCTTGAATAATAGCTTCAATTTCCTCTCGTCCTTTTATAATGGTTTCGGTTGCTTTTTTTGAAGATGGGAATTCTTCTTTTACCATTTTTGGAGATGGTAATTCAGTAATTTGTTCAATATTTAAGTTTTCTGTTTCTTTTCTCATTTTATGTACGTTCAAGAATAATGATCAAGGTTTAGTTTGTAAAGAAAATTTTTATTTTTTTTCTTTATCTCCATAGGTATCAAGAAAAATAATTGGATACGAAAACTCAGATAAATCCCCTATGATATCGTCTTTTTTACCAACAATGATAACTCTCAATTGATCATTAAGAATATAGTTTTGAAATACTTTATTTATCTCTTCAATTGTTACTTTTTGGATATTATTAATATAATTTTTATAAAAAGTAGATGGAAGATTTTCTTGTTCGATATTTAATGCGAAATTGGCTATTGTTGAAGGTTTCTCTGTCGCCATAATAAAGCTACCTATATACTTTTCTTTAGCTGCAGCAAGCTCTTCTGTGGAAACCAAATCGGTTATCATCTTATTTACCTCTGCAATCATTTCGTATACTGATAAGGCTGTTACCTCGTTTCTTACACTTGCTGACGCAGAAAAGAGAGCTTTATAACGGTTAGGAGAAACACGAGAATAACTCCCATAAGTATATCCTTTATCTTCTCTTAAATTCATAAATAATCTCGCTGTAGAAGAGCCTCCTAAAATATGATTTGCTAGCTTTAAAGCAAAAAAATCGGGGTTAGACATTGTTAAATCAAATGAATTTGTTACATAAATTTCAGATTGAACGGCATTAGGCATATCTACGATATATAATGATGTTTCTTTTGGATTTTTAACTTTAGGTAGTTTGGAAATCGGTACCGGGTTAGCATTCCATCGTTCAAATAATGTCGTTACTAATGTTTTTATTTGATCAAATTCAACATCACCTACTATCACTAAATAAGCATTATTGGGACGAACAAAAGAACTATAATAACTTACTACATGATCTAAACTTACATTATTTACTGTCTCCAATGTTAAAAACTCACCAAATGGGTGTTTTTTTCCGTATGACAATTTATTTTTAACACGATTTGCGACTACAGCAATATTTTTTTGATTTGATTTTATATTATCAATTAACTTTGCCTTTTCTTTATCAAACTCTTCAACCAAAAAAATTGGATTAATTAATGTATCTGCCATAAGTTCTAATATGCGTGGAAAAAAACGTTTTAAACTTGATGCATATCCTCCATTTGTTGATACATATAAAGAGGCTCCCATAAAATCGATTTCTTTATGGAAATCATCTTTTGATATTGTTGTTGAGCCATTTCCTAATAAAGAACTTGCTAAAGATGACACACCTTTAATTTTACCCTCAACATCAGGGTTATTATCTAGTGATAAACTGGCATATGCGCTAGGTAATTTATGATTTTCCACAACAAAAACTTTTAACCCATTGCTTAATGTAAATGTTTTAACCTCTCCAAGCTCTATTGATGGTGCTGGCCCTGCGCTAGGTATTTGGCTACGATCAATTTCTGCCATCAAGCTAGAGGAAAGAAATAGTACTAGAAACTGTAAAATTATAAACTTCATTCAGTCTCCTTTGGTAAATAATCGATGTAAATACGTTGATTTTTATTTAAATAAGATTTTGCTACTCGCATAATATCGTCTTTTTGGATTGATTTATAAATTTCTATCTCCCTTTTGCATACTGGACAACTATCATTATAAAAAACTTCAATTTTATTTTTATCTTTGATTTTATTCATGTTCTTACTTAATATTTAATGTAGTTAAAGGTGATGATATGGGAATTTCAGTTTGTAATACAAGCAAAAAAGTAAATTCAATTGATATTGAATTACAAAAGCAAAGAGAAAAAGATCAAAAATATTTTAATCA